>NZ_JBRILT010000034.1:0-58780 GCF_052977065.1 Shewanella sp. 125m-1 | reverse complement strand
GCGGTAATAGAGCGTTTTTTTAGGAGCTTTAAAACAGAGTGGATGCCTAAATACGGCTACAACAGTTTTAAGGAAGCGAAGTTCGACTGCATCAACTATATCTTGAAGCACTACAATACAAAACGGGGTCATAGTTATAATAATTACATGACCCCAACAGCGGCCGAAATGGCTGCGTAAATACGCATCCCCTGTTGGTGTACAGTTTTAGTTGACCACATCATTTGCAATATCAACAACAAACGCATAAGCCCCTCTTAACTCCTCCGCGGACACGGTTGCCGGAGAAAAATAAGCGTACCTTTCCATATGTATAGCCCCATTGTTGATAGTAAACATAACGTTTGTATAGTGCGCATGCGCGTATTTTTGGCAAAACTCGCATGTACATTTAATAAACCTATTATTTAAGCTTTGCTAAAGCAAACCTATTGATTTATAAGCACTCTACCAGAGTGCTGTTGAATAAACGAGCCAGAAAATTGAAAGTGAGCATTAGTGTTGATGTTGAATCGAAAGAAATCAGTGACTCCCATTTATTGATTAATAAAAGTAGCTCAACAGGCTGTCACCTATTCTATGCTGCTTATCGACAGTAACTCGCAAAGGGGAAAAATCGAGCTACCACTCTCACAGAAAACACCAGTTCCCCATCGGAGTTGCCGAAATACGTAGATGAAAATGCCGTGGAAGCATCATGGATGATGGTTCAGGCTCGGCGGGACATGGATGTCCCATCTGAGCCGTTAGGCAATTTTTATTGGAGTATGAGGAATCACAACTTCGTCGGGGCGGCTCGGGAGATGCAAGAGGGGGAAGCTGTTGTCCCCCTCTTGCCCGTGTGTGAGCTGGAAGCTCACGACCTTTATCAAGCGGAGCTTGATTAGCATTAGTGGGACACCGTCCCATGCACATTAGTTGTTAGACGCAGTCTAACTCCAAGCTCAAGCGCAGCTTGGTAAGTCGCAAAGCCACGACCTTTATCAAACGAAGTTTGATTGCTTCAAGCCTTTGGCATCAATCACTCTCAACTGAAATTGAGAAAACAAAAAAGCCTCCATCTATAAGATGAAGGCTTTTGTTTTCTAGTCTAAGGCTGAAACTTAACTCAAATCCCAACCCCGACTAACAATCTAAGATTAGTTTTTCTTAGACTAATTCTTTTTAGACTAATTCTTTTTAGAATAAGCCGCTGCATTCTCACCAGCCATTCTACCGAAGGTGACGATATCAGAGATAGCGTTACCACCTAGACGGTTAGCACCGTGAACACCACCAGTTACTTCACCTGCGCCATATAGACCTGGGATAACTTGCTGCTTCGCGTTCATGATTTCAGCTTTAGAGTCAATCTTCACGCCGCCCATAGTGTGGTGAACACCAGGAGTCACTTCGATTGCGTAGTAGTTACCTTCGTTAAGAGCACGAGGTAGGTTAGGACGTTCAAAGTCTGCATCCTTACCGCTCTTAACAAGTGTGTTGTAGCGTGCAACAGCTTCAGTTAGGTTCTTACCGTCAATACCTGTCTGCTCACCTAGTTTAACTAGCGAGTCAGCACTTGGTACAACACCTAGACCGATGTACTTATCAATCTTACTTAGCGACTTACGTACTGAGTCATCAAAGATTAGGAAGGCTGATTTGCCTGTTTGGTTCAAAATCGCTGCAGAAGCCTTATCACGTGTGGTGATTTCGTTGACGAAGCGCTTACCTTCACGGTTAACCAAGATTGCGCCGTTACCACGAACCGCTTCAGTAACCATCACACCACCTTTAACAGATAATGTTGGGTGAGCCTGGATGTATTGTAGATCTGTCATCGCCGCGCCTGCATTACCTGCTACGTCGATACCGTCACCTGTGGCACCAGGTTGGTTAGTTGAGATGAAGCCTTTTAACTTAGGATCAAGTTTTGATACACGCTCGTTGTTCTTAGCAAAACCACCTGTTGCTAGGATAACTGCGTCAGCTTTAATCCAGTAGTAACCTTTGTACATGCCTTTAACGAGTAGGCCTTTAACATTGCCTTTATCGTCTTTAAGAATTTCGATACCACGGGTGTTCATACGCATATCAACGTCACGCTTAACCGCGTTATCGTAAAGTACTTGAATTACGTGAGCACCCACACCTGCACCACCTGTTGGACGGTGTGAACGGTTGGCTGATGCGCCGCCCATACGACCTACGTCGTTAAGATCTGCGCCCATTGCGGTTAACCAATCAACAGAACCTTTAGAGTGTGAAGTGAGTACTTCAACTAGCTCTGGCTCGTTTAGGTCACGACCACCTTTCATAGTGTCTTTGTACATAGACTCAACACTATCTTTAATGCCTTTGGCTTTTTGCTGATCAGTCCAAGCGGCGTTCATGCCACCTGCTGCAAGCTTAGCGTTACCGCCAATAACAGGTTCTTTTTCAATTAGAATCACTTTAGCGCCGTGATCAACTGCAGATACTGCTGCAGAGAAACCTGCGCCACCTGAACCGACAACAACGACATCAACGGTGTCACGTGGTGCTGCAGCAAGGGCTGCTTGACGATCTTCAGTGTCTTTTAATAACTCATCGATGCTTGGCTCATGACGTTCCCACTTCTTAGTGTAAGGCATGTCAAAGTCGAAGCTATGGCAAGAGTCACAGTAGACCATCGATTTTTCGTGAGCGCTGTGACAAGAAGTACAAGCCACTTCGCCAGGGAAATGAGAGTCATGGGCATTGTAGTGCTCATGTTTAGTTTCTTCAGCAACTTCAGCGAGTGTACCGTGGCAAGCTACACACTGTTCATTCTCGTAAGTTAAGCTGTCGTTTGAAAGCTCACCATCTGGCATGTGGCAGCTATCACACTCTTGGTTTTCACCGTGGAATTCTGCCAAGTTGTCTGCCGCAATGGCGTTAGACATAAAGCCTGCTGAGCCGAGAAGTGTTGCAATACACACTGCTTTTTTAAAGTTTTTCATCTCATTTCCTCGCCTTTTTATTGCTGTTCTTAGCAGCGCAAAAAGCTATCACGTTATATACGACAGTCATAAACGCTGTCTTAAATACTCAATTCGAGGTAATTGTCTGCCTATTGCGTTAAGGCATCAACTGCATGTACCAAGTAGCTAGAGAAACTGAACACTCGATCACAGCTTGTAAAAGCGGCCATGCAAACATGCATAACCTGATAGGCAGTTATGCAAAAATGCATAAGACTAGGTTAACAAGATCACAAACCGGCCAAACTCAAAAGCTAAAGATGCTTACAATGATAAAAACCTGATAAACCAAGGGTTCGGTAGCACTTAAAGCCAGTACGTATTGCTTTAAAAGCGAGAAACCCCGCACAGTTATGCTGCATAAGCTCATGCTAAGATTCAAATATGAAAACATTTGTTAACTTAGTTTGCAGTCTTTGCACTCTCTACATATTAGCACTCTCGCAGCCGTTGCATGCTGAAGAGCCACACCTTAAGCAAAACATCGTCTTTGGGGTTCATTCAAAAACTGCGCCGCTAGAGTGGCGTAACAACGGTGTCGACCAAGGCTTTAATCTTGAGTTAATGGACCGCATCGGCCAGCTCACAGGTAAACGCATTGTCACCCGCCGCAAAAGCTTTCAACAACTGCTCAATGATGTACATAATCCAGATTCATTAATTGATGTGATTGCGGTTGTGAGCCCGATTAGCATCGACAGAGAGTTGAGCCAGTCAGACCCTATTTACGCTACCCATGCCAAAGCGTATACCCTGCAAGGTAAGTCATTTATTAATGGCTGGGCTGATCTAGTAGGTAAACGTGTCGCCATTAAAAAAGGTGCGTTTGTCGATGTGTATATTTCAGGAAAAAAGCAGGACTTTACCCGCGTCGATGTCGACCTGTATGAAACCGGCTTTCAAAAGCTGATAAAAGGTGAAGTCGATGTGGTCATCGCTGAGAACTTCGTGGCTAGACGTTTAATGCCACTGTATCCATCAGTCCGTAGCTCAAGTGATCCGCTTATTTATGGCGCCTTCAACTTTGTGAGTAACCATAAGAATGATGCGCTGATGGCTCAGATAAATGATGCCCTCAGACAATTAAAGCTATCGGGTGAGTACGACCGCTTAGTCAATAAGTGGTTTGGTACTGGCCGCGAGAAAGTTGATCTGAACTCCGCTCAAAAAAGAATGTTATCGTTAGCCATCTTTGTCAGCTTGCTCTCTGCCGTCGGTATGCTACTCACCGGCTTTATCAGTCTCAGCCTACGTAAGCGTTCTAAGGCGCTTAAAAAAGAGCTAGCCCAGCGCAAAAAAGCCGAGTTAGCCATATCTAGCCTATCGAAACAGTTCCAGTCAGTGCTCGACGGCATTCCCCATGGTGTGACTCTGTTTAACCAAGACGGCGAATGCTTATGGAGTAATGACAATAATAACGACCTACTGACAAACTCTGAGTTTCACTACATTGATGGCGAAACCTTTAACTTGAGCCATGCGCTATCTGGCGCACTAGCTGAGCAAAAATCGCAAACCGCAGATATGCAGATCAACAACCAGTATTGGCAGTTGCAGTTACACCCTATCAGCAAACTACAGGTGGTAATTCTGCTAGAGGAAGCCACTGAGCAGCATAGGCTACGCCAAGCTAATGATGAAGCCAGCCGCCTGGCATCCCTCGGTGAACTGTCGGCGGGTATTGCCCACGAAATTAATAATCCTACCGGGATTATCGTCCACGCTATCGCCTTTATTAATGACGCGCTAAAGGATCTTTCTGAGGCCAGCAACCATTATCAGAAGCAGAACCCGTTTTGGACAGTGGCAGGCTTGCCTCCAGACTCTGCAATGGGCGAACTTGAGTTAAGTGGCCAGTCTATTCACGAGGGAGCAGAGCGGATAAGTCGCATTGTTAACGATCTCAAACGTTATGCCTTACCGAGCCTAGCCAACGAATATCAGCCAATTAGCCTTAATGAAGTAGTAGCGGTATCGCTGCGCCTTACAGCCAACCAGACTAAGATATTTAATGTCACTACCGACCTGCTAACTCCCTCACCTGTTGTTATGGGTGATGCCCAGCAGCTACATCAAGTGCTGATTAATCTTATCCAGAATGCCTGTCATGCCATAAGGCAGGACGCAGAGTGCTATGAATGCGGCAATCACATCGATATCAAAACCTGTGTAGAGCAGAGCCATATCTGCCTTGTCATTAGCGATAAAGGAGTCGGTATGGATAGAGCAACATTACAAAGAATTACCGAGCCCTTCTTTACCACCCGCCGCTCAAGTGGTGGCACTGGACTGGGCTTATCGGTGTGCAGCCGCATCATCAAAGAACACAAGGCCGACATGCAGATCAGTTCACGTCTTGGCGAAGGGACTGAGATTAAAATACGCTTTCCGTTGGAGTACTAATTTCTTCATCAATACACCTTGAATTGAAAGCCACTGGGCTCTAGAACAGATATTTAATAGGATTGGTATCAAATGAAACTTGCTAGAAATATTCTTCTTGTTGACGATGAAGCCTCTTGGCTTAGAACGCTTTCTATCACGCTTAACCGCTTAGTACCGGAAGCGAAAATTGATACCTGCGTCGATAGCCGCCAGGTGATGAGTCGATTGCAGACCGGTGACTACGCCCTTGTGCTGCTCGATCTGACCATGCCATTTCACTCCGGCGAAGACTTACTAGAGATGATCCGTAGCGAGTTTCCTAAAACACGAGTGTTGATAGTCACAGGTGTGAACGAAGTTGACACTGCCGTGCGCTGCATTAAAAACGGCGCGTATGACTACTTTATTAAAACCGATAACGTCGACGACCTTGCCCGCACAGTGCGCCGCGCATTAGAAGTGGTTGGCCTTGAGCGGAACTACTTAAGGATTAAAGAAAGCTTTTTAAGCCGCACCTTAAATCGTCCCGAGGTGTTTAATAATATTCTCACCTGCGAGCCAGCGCTGCTTGACCAATTCCGCTATCTTGAGGCGGTCGCCTTAAGCCCTGAACCGATTTTAATTCAGGGTGAAAGTGGCACAGGTAAAGATGAATTTGCCAAATCGTGCCATCAGCTTATTTGTGCTGATGCGCCGTTTATTAACGTCAACTTAGCCGGTATTAGCACCTCAGCCTTTGAGCTGCAGTTATTTGGCCAAATTCATACTCAGGACGATGGCCAGATCAGTGCTCAAGCGGGGGTATTGCACCAGGTGCAAACGGGCTTACTCTATTTAAATGAAATTGGTGACTTGCCAATTGAAGCTCAAGCTAAACTTGTGGATGTGATTGAGCATAAACAGTATTACCCAATCGGTAGCGACAGAGCCTATCCGGTAATGTGTAAAATCATTACCTCGACCCAGCATGATCTGCTTGCACTTAATCAAGCGGGGAAATTTAGAAGTGATCTTTTATATCGCCTACGATCACACACAATCAAACTGCCACCATTGAGACAGCGTAAGCTAGATCTATCTATGCTTATCAATCACTTTATTAGCTTAGCAGCGAAGGATATGGGGCTTTCAGAGCCGCAACAACCCAGCTCACTGGCGCAGCAGTTATCGGAATACGATTTTCCTGGCAACTTGCATGAGCTTAAAGGCATGGTGTTTGATGCTGTCAGTCGCAGTGACGGGATCTCTCTTAATATCACCCCGTTTATGGAAGCAATGAACCTCAGCAAACCGGCTAATACGTCTGATAGCGACCAGTTTATCTTCCCTAAGAATTTGCCGACATTAGCACAGATGAGCGATGCGTTAATTCACGAAGCCTTGAACCGCACCGCTAACAATCAAACTGCAGCGGCGCAAATGCTTGGCATCAGCCAAAGCGCGCTAAGCCGCCGCATCACTAAAGAAAAGTAAGCAGCTTCTATGCTGTAAACTGAACACAAAAATGCCAGCAAATTGCTGGCATTTTTATCCTGAAATAGCGGTTCTAGTGCAGTTTAAGCTTGAGCTTGAGCTTGAGCCTGAGCTGCTGCGACCTTAGCCTCGCTGCTCTTTTCTGTTTCATCAACGATGGTCAAAACAGCAGTGTCACCCACCACGTTACAAGAGGTCAGTACCATATCGATTAAACGGTCAAGTGCTGCCACAATGGCGAAGGCTTCTACGGGAAGACCCATTTGGTGAATAAGCACACCAATCATCACCATGCCGCCACCGGGTACACCACCAGCGCCAACTGACAGTAAGAAGATACTGAACATCAATGCTGGTAGCTGCTCCATTGAAATTGGTGCGCCGAACGCATTAGCCACAAAGAAGATAGCGATAGTGATATATATCGATACACCGCCCATGTTCATGGTCGCGCCGAGAGGTACACCAAAGCCTGCCACTGCGCGGCTCACACCCAGCTTTTCGGTAAGCGTACGCATAGTCACTGGGATAGTGGCGTTTGAGCTCGCAGTCGACAGTGAAAACAAGATTTGCTCGCGGGTCTTAGCGCGAAACTCTTTTGCTGAAACTTGTGTGAACATGCCAACGGCAAATGGATACACTACGAAAATCCACAACAACAATAAGCCTAAGATCAACGCCAGATATTCAACCACACTGCCAAATATCGCCGCTTCTAGTGTTGCACCAAGCTTTAACATCAAGGCAAACACACCGATAGGGGCTAATTGCATCACGACGCTAATCAACTTCATCATGATCTTGTTAGCAACTTGAAAGCCATTTACCGCGCTTTGCGCCGCATCGCCTAAGGATTTAATCACGCCACCAAGTAGCAGCGCCATAAAGATAACCTGTAGCATGTTACCCGAGCTAAATGCCGCAACGGGGTTGCTCGGCACTATGCTCACCACTAAATCTACAAGGTTAGGTAGCTCAGTGGCGACAATATCGACACCGCCGCCACTGGACATATCGACGCCTTTACCAGGAGCAAGCAATAACGCCACCCCTAATGCTGCGACAATAGCCACTAGAGTATTGATGATGTAAAAACCGAATGTTTTACCGCCTAGGCGGCCGAAGCTGTTGAGATCCTTAAGCTCGCACACACCGCAAACGATACTGACGAACACTAACGGTACCACTAGCATCATGATCATATTAACGAACATGGTGCCTGCGCCTGAGGCCAAGTCAACGATAGTGCCAGAGAATAAGCTGATATCAGCGAGGAAGTATTGGATGATAGAGCCAAAAATTAGCCCTGAAAATAGACCGATAAAGATCCGAGTCGAAAGTGATTTAGTCATTTGCTTGCCTTATTAGGACATGTCTTAACGCATGCCTTCTATTGCCTTCAATTTTGATGAATTATAGGTTTTCATCTCTATGTGCCAAGGATAGTGAAACATGCTGGCAAAAATTTCAATCAAAATGGCATAATAAGTTTTTGATACAGGCAGGTAACCACTGAGCACAACAGCAATCAAACCATTGATAAGCAACGCTTTTCACCAACCACAAAACACGACTTAAATTTCACAACTTTTACACCAGCAACATATCCGCATCATTTTCCACACAGAAACTTAAAAACGGAATAGTCAAAAACACCACCAACAAGCCACACAAAAGAGAAATCAACCGCAAAATACCGCACGCACAGCGCGATACCTCCACCCCAAGACAGCAACACCGATTAATGCTCATAAAAAAAGCACCTTAAAAGGTGCTTTTTATTAAGCTGTTTTGCGGCCTATTAGGCTTGCTTTAGCCTTGATTTAGACTGGCGATTACGCCAACCACAGCTCCACATCCTTAATGATGAAGTTACCGCTATACACAGGGTCTGGCTCACCGATATGCTCAAGCTCGAAGTAGCTACGATGCTCTTCTGGCAGGCCCTCATAACCGCAGATCACCTGATACAACCATGATTCTCTATCCCAAGGCAGACCATGCTCATCGAGGTAATCCAATGCTGACTGGCTCTTGCCCGAGTCGATTACGGCACAGAAATAGCCATCTACCGCTATCTTGAGCGGGTTATCGGGAATATCGAAATCTTCCACCTGGGTCAAATCTACTGAGACATCTTGCTCACGCATAACGCCAACATCATTTAAGCGGTCGATACGTTTAATATTTGAGACTATCTCTAATAACTCAGGCTCTAAGCTATGGTTTTGTACATCTACTGCCGCAGGCGCAAGAAGTGGCTCAGCGATATTAAACAACGCCGGGAGCTGCTTGTGGCTAACGTGATCTGCAGGGCGATAATCAGGGTGTAAGTCGGTATACAACAACCAACCTTTTAGCAATCGAGTACGGCCACGAATTTGGCGAAAACGCCCAAGCAATTCAAGTAAACGTGCCTGCACAACACTAAGCTCTTGAGTACAGTCACTTAAGGTTTCTTGCAAGGTGGTAACCAGCAGCTTTCTAAGCTCTCGAATATCACCAGCGATCTCACCGAGCTCACTAAACTGGAACATCTCAAGGCCATTTAGCAGCTCAGATACCTGGCTCTGAGCTAACTCATTTTCGCGGATTTTCGCGTTAATGCTGCCTACATAGCCAAATTCGTTGTTGATGCGGCTCCACAGCACACGAATTGAGTAACGTAGACCATCGGCAAAACTGTAAACATGTTCACTTAAGTCGGCAAGGTAAGCCTCAGAAGCTGCAAAATCGACATTATGACGCGCCTCTTTATAGTGAGCAGCCAAGGTTTTAATGGTCGCCAGTGACGAGCCAACATTAGAGTCAATCTGACGATTACGCTCATCGCTCAAGGCTTCCTCAAGCAAGGCTCGCACCGAACGCTTAAGGCGCAGCTCCTGCTCAGGCTCTGGTCGCCACAAGATATCGCTTTTCTGTAGCTTATCGATGGCGCCAGCGTTGCTCTCATCAATCGAGACCGAGCCTGACAAGTAAACGTCCATCACCAGCTCTGCATGGCGTCCAAGCTGTTTTAGCAGCTTAACACCAGCTTGGTGTAAGTTACTGCTCATATTAGATCAGATCCCTTTGCGTTGCGGTCTCGGCCTGCGCTTCAAGACTTAAGCCTTCGGTCTCATCGATAAAGCGGATCACTTCATACAGGTAATCGAGCTTACCGGTGGCGATATAAATTTGCTTCTCACTGTTAGGGCGAGTCAGATAACCTAGCTCGACCAAGCGCTTAAACACTAACTTTATCTGTGCATCTACATTGGTACTGGTAGAGCCAAACAGGCGGTAGTGACTGATTTTGGCTAACTGCTCACGAAATGCTGGCGTGTCTTCAATGCGGGTTTGCAGCTCAGTTAAACGCACCGCAACACCTTCAGAAAGCGGGGCGTCTTGGCCACTGCCCTCTTGCACTAACACTAGCCACTCCACCAACGGGATAAGCGCATTACAGATATCTTTAAACTGCGATGAAATGACTTTACGCTCGCTATCACCTAGCTGCTGATAACCACAGAAAAACACTTCGCCTTCACTGGCAGAGCCGATAGTACGGTTGATCTGGTTAAGGTAGTTTTCAACATGTTCACGAGTCGACGGGCTTTTAAGTGCGCGCCAACCGTCTTCATCAGTGGTGCGGCAGATAAACTGACCTTTAAGTAAACGCTCGATCAGGGCGCTAGTCCCTACAATGGCGGTTTCGGTTACTTGGCTCATTACACGGCCTCCTGAGTGCGTCGCTGATTAAGTTTATCGGCGATAGGATTAACTTGAGGCTTAACCACCTGCAGTTTCTTAGTTTGTTTATTGATGATGTAACGGTTAGCAAACAGGCTCAACACCTCTGACTCTGGGTTCGGAAACGCGCCCAGTACTGAGATGTTGTTGTTCTCACAGGCATCAAAAATCTTCTTCACGTTACCGTGGTGCAAGGTACCTAGCTCATCAATCGGCCAGTGAATGGTCACCTCGGCGCGGCCACGAAGCAGACGGGTAAATGCCAGTAAGAACTTACACAAAATCAAGTAAGCCATACCGTGACTCGATGATTCATTTAGCTGTCTGTCGGTTCGAATAATCAAATCGCTATTGCCCTCTTTTAGGCGCAATTCAATCTCTAGCAGCTTAGCAATGCCACCTGACAGTGCTGCGCGGCCGATAATGTCTAACGCGCGGCGCATGCTGTTGGTGTAATCCTCGCCCGGTAAGTCATTAAAGCCATCGGCTTTCCAGCGCTTAAACGCCTTAACAAACTGCTCCAGCTCAGGCCAGAACTCAAGCTCACTAATGCGTGAACGAATTCTAACGGCTGATTCTGATACGCCGTCAAGGAACAGTTCTTCACCCACCTCGCGTGTAATACGCGCACTTTGTGAGGCGATACGGCGGTCGATATCGGCGAGTACATCGTAGAAGGCCGTTAAGTCGACACCAAAAATTCGCCCTTGCTCACGTAGCGCCATAATCGATTGCGGCACCATCACGTTCAGCAGCTGCTCTAGCTGTGGCACCAACTTGCGGTAATCGATAATGCGAATGCCTTTGTCATTAACAAAGCTTGATTCTTCACGGGCGCGCTCCCAGGTCTCTGATAAACCTGAACCTGATTTGCTGGCGATCACTGAGTCAAAGTGCTCAACATATTGCTTAACTGAGCCCATCATAGAATCACGCTTAAGCAGTTGGTCTTCACCTTGACGCAAACGCTCAGACAGGCTGCCCTGTGCATCATCATTATTTGGCGGTAGCTTAAGCTCGCTCAGTTTACGCATCACGCTGCGCAGTTTAGTTAAGTTCTCCGATGCTTCAATTTGCACCGCATCAGAGCGCTTACGCTCACCATCTAGCTCGTTACGCTTAGCTTTAACTTCGTTAGCTTTACTCTTTAGCTGTTGCTCTAGATCTAGGCTGGCATGTTTAACTTTGCTCAGCTCAGATTGTAGCTTTGGCTTACGTTTAAGCCAGGTGTGCTGATACCAGTCTTCGTAACGCAATACTTCGCTACGGCGCTGCTCGGCTTTACTGATATTGCTTTCTAGCGTGCGGATCTCCGCTTTTAGGGCAACGATTTTGGCTTCGTCGACACCACGAGACTTAAGCTCATTCTTGTACCACTGCTCACAGGCTTTTTGCTCGCTTGCAGCGTGATCTCGGCGGTTTTGAATATTGGCTTTCACTTGCCCAAGTTGATTGTCTAATGCGCCAACCACTTCTTGCCAGTAAGCATTTTTCTCCATGCGCGCTTCAAGCGCTTGCTCTTTTTGCTCTGCAAGCCACTCCTGCTGCTGGCTTTGCAATTGCTTGATATCACTATCGATACGGGCAAGTTGCTTTTGCGATGCTGCTTTGCGCTCATTCAGCGCTTGGTTAATCTTTTCTTGCTCGGCGCGCTTGTCATCAAACAGGCGACGCAGATCATCACGGCTATTCTTATAAGCCGTACGGGCAAACGTTAGCTCGCGCAGCAGGTTATCCAGCTCAGTGTTGCTAGCAACTAAGATATCTTCCGCTTCCGCTTGCAGCTCTTTAGCGCTGGCTAACATCTCTTCGGCAGCGGCGTGCTTAACTCTTAGCTCTTGCTCTGAAGCGGCATATTCTGGCGCGTCGATAGCTTTTAAGTCGAGTGCAATGCCGTATAGCGCTTCTAGGTTGTCGCTGTTTAACTTATCGCTAATTAGGCTTGGGTGTAGATCGCTACGGTGCAGTAGCTCAGAGTTAATCACCTTACCTAAGGTGTTTTCCCAGCCGTTAGCTTCTTTACGTAAAAACTCCAGCAAGGTATGCGACTGCGGGAACAAAATATGTTGCAGCTCTTCAAGCTCACTTTGGCGCTCGGTGACTCGAATACCGGCGACACGCAGGCTCTCGTTGGCTTGATCGCGCTTGGCCCTAAGCTTACGCTCCTCGCTCGATAGGCGATCGACTTTAGCATTGCAGGCCTCTTGATTTTCATCGGCGCCAGATATGCGCTCATCAAATACCGCAAGGGCAAGCTTTTCATCTTCTGAGTAAGTCACGCTGTCGACGCGAACCTTAAGCTCAGCAGCAGAGACTTTGAGCTGGTAGGCTTGCTCGCTAAATTGGGCCTGGCCTTTTTCGGTCGATTCACGCCACTCTTGCTCAAGCTCAGCAAGCTCACTGCGGCCCACCTCTCTTTGCTTATCGCGCGACTCTCGCAGGCTATCTTGCTCTTGATGCAAGTTTTCTAGCTCACGGTTAAGGCCTTCGCCAATCTTGCTGCGACGGGCGTTATAAGCCGCCTCAATATCTTGATGCTTTTCAGTTTGTAACTTATGACGCTCGCTTAGGTTCTCTAAACTGCCGCGCCAGCTCGGTAGCTGCTCTAAATCTAACTTAGCTTGTTCAATGTCGGCGTCTTGGAAGTTAGCATGCTGATCTTCAATTGAGTCCAGCTCATGCTCACACTTAGCCACGTCACCTTTGGCGGCTGACAAGTCGAGGTTAAGTTCGTCGCGCTGCTCTTTCCACTCATCATCTAACTGACGCAACTGAGCATTTAAAGCTTTAGACAGGTCTTGATGATGCTCCTGGCGCTCAATTTCTGTGGTTTCGTCTTTGCTATAACCACGACGTAGGCTAGCTAGGCGCTGCTCGGTACTGAGTAATTGGTTAAACTCTTGCTCCAGCTTTTCAAACTCTGGGCGAATTTGCTCAAACCCCTGGATAAGCTGACTCTCACGGATCCACGCTTCAACACGTTGTGGATTAAGGCGAGAGCTAGGCGGATTAACACCGTCCTCTTCTAAAATGGCTGCGATCATTGATTTGATCGTTTCCATCTTGCCCTCTTTCGAGTGCACCGCTTTAGCCAGTTTTTCGATATGGCGCAGTGAATGCTCAGCTTCACACAAGGAGAACTGGCGCGCATAGTTGCGCAGTTCATTGCGATTACTGCCGGTGCTTAATAGCGCGCGATCATTCTGGATAATGGCGCGATATTCGCGAGTATTGAGCAGGTTAGTCACCGCTACGCCAGCGCGCTTCATCTCACGGCCAAGTTCAGCCATGGTGTAACACTGAATGCTATCCCCCTGTTTTGTCTTGATGTAATCCTCAAGCTCAAACCCCTTCGCAATAAAGCGGTAATTAACCCCTTTACCATCACCCGCAGAAGCGAGCACAGCCTGATAAGCGAGGCCGTCAGACTTGATGTATTCATAAATGATGTAGCTTGAATCATGAGGCAAGTACCAGCGCTCAAAGCTGTCACGGGTTGATGGCACCACTCGACTCGGGTATTCACCATAAAAAACCGGTACCAACCGCTGTAGGGTAGTTTTACCCGATGCGTTAGTGCCGCAAATATTGGTGTGGCCATCCAGAGCCAGTTCTACCACGCCAGGTAGATGAGTATCGATAAGTATGATGCGATTTAAGCTTGGCATTGCATTCCTTAATCCAAACAGAGCCGTAACGGTAAGCGCTATGGGCTTACATTAAGCTAAAAATGTCAGGTCTAATGTTAGGGCTATAAAAAATTTTGATGGTCACTAAATTAAAGGAAAGCACCGCGCTTGGCAATCGTGTCTAAGCGACAAAAGAGGCGGTTTGCTGTAATTTTGTGACCAAGTATCTGAAGCGAGATCATACGCCATTTTTGGGTATTTAGATGCTCAATCAATCGGCAGTTAACAAGCGACGCCATTAGCGAGAAACTTAAACTGACAACCAATAAAAAACCCGTCTCAGTAATGATAAGACGGGCTCGAATTTTGACTTTGGCTAAATTACTGAACTCTTTACAAAACGCTGCAGTTAAGCACTTTTTTGTTCTTGTTAGCGCTAAGCATTACTGAGTGTACGAGTCACTTAAGCCAGCGAGCTTTGCGTTGCTAAGGCTTGCTGCTTAGCAAAATACTTGCGCGTCTCTTTTAAGATCACGTGTCTTAAACCTAAAATTGCAATCAAGTTGGGAATAGCCATTAAACCGTTAACGGTATCAGCCAGCATCCAGA
Organism: Shewanella sp. 125m-1; assembly: GCF_052977065.1. Lineage (NCBI taxonomy): Bacteria > Pseudomonadati > Pseudomonadota > Gammaproteobacteria > Alteromonadales > Shewanellaceae > Shewanella > Shewanella sp. 125m-1. The sequence goes on along the minus strand of NZ_JBRILT010000034.1, from coordinate 43,971 downwards.
TAAGATCTAAGTGAATAAAGGCACCACCAGCAATCAAGGCTAGAAAGGTAAATTGATAAAGCTTAACCCCCTTCTCACCAAGACGACTACCGGTTAGGTAATACCAACAGCGCTCGCCATAATAATGCCAACCTAAAATGGTGGTAAAGGCAAAACAAACCAGCGCAATAGTCACCACGTATTGACCTACGATTGCCGAACCTCCCGCTGCAAATGCCGCGCTGGTCATAGCGGCACCTGCGGTATCACCACTCCATACGCCGGTAATGATCAGCACAAGCCCTGTCATGGTACAGATCAATATGGTATCGAAGAAAGTCCCCGTCATGCTTACCAGACCTTGCTCAACCGGTTCGTTGGTCTTAGCCGCAGCAGCAGCAATCGGTGCGCTACCTAGGCCTGACTCATTGGAGAATACGCCGCGGGCAATACCAATTTGCAGCGCCTGCGCAACGGTTGCCCCCAGGAAGCCACCCGCCGCCGAGATAGGCATAAAGGCTGAATGAATCACTAACTCAAACGCTGGCATGATCTGATCTGAAAAGGTAAACAGCACCCACATGCAGGCAAGTACATATCCCAGCGCCATCGTCGGCACCAGCTTTTGCGCCACGTTCGCGATGCGCTTAACACCGCCCAATGTCACCGCTGCAACCATTAAGGTAAGAACGACCGCGGTCACCCAGGCTGGCACGTCAAAGGCGATCGTCATGGCATCGCTAATCGCGTTAACTTGCGCAAAGGTACCAATACCAAAAAACGCGACACCCACACCGAAAATAGCGAAGATTTGAGCGAGCCACTTAAGGCCGAGACCACGCTCGATATAGTACATTGGACCACCAGCGATATTACCTTTTGCATCTGTGGTGCGGTATTTCACCGCCAGCATACATTCGGCGTACTTGGTTGCCATGCCAAAGAAGGCGGCAAGCCACATCCAAAAAAGTGCCCCGGGGCCGCCAATCTTAATCGCGGTGGCCACGCCAACAATATTACCGGTACCAATAGTTGCCGATAGCGCGGTACATAAGGCAGCAAAAGAGGATAAGTCGCCCTTACCACTTGCAGGTTTAAACAATAAACCCAGCGCCATAGGCAGCTTAAAGACTTGAATAAGTTTGAGTCGAACTGTGAGATAAAGACCGGTACCGACCAATAGGCAAAGAGTAACAGGTCCCCAGACTATGGCATTGATATCGGCTAAAAGCGCGTGAAAATTCATGGTATTCCTCGAGTATTAAACAACAAAACTCTCTAAATAAGAGTTATTAATAATCGGAGGAGGAAAAGAAATGGCTGTTGCACATCACAGGCGTTTGCAACGAGCAATTGAGTCTAGCTAACATTACTAAACGTAAGTTAGGTAGAAAAAGGCGCAGCGACAAACGACAGTGACTGGTGTATGTGGTTAATATTAACCAACACAGTCATCCTCTCCTCTGTCCTTTTGCCTGAGCGTTTCGCGTTTACTCAGTGTATAGAGTAAACACTTTCGCCTTCGGCGCTGTGTGACAATTAAGCTTCGAACACTTAGCTGCTCACAGTCTCTCCAGAGGCTCGTCCAGTAACAGTCCTCACCACTATGTGGCACCTGAAAGAGTGCTTTGTTAACTGCGATTAGCAATAACAAAGTTGCCTCGTCGGTGTGGGGTTACTCCCCACTCTCCTGCTACCTTCATCCGAACGGATCCCAATCCTTGTCTAACCATTAGGGTCAGCAAGTGATGGGGACACGTAGAATGCGCCCTCTGCGCGCTGGCATCAAGTGAACTTAGTCACATTTTTAAGGTTAACCGTTCATTCGAGCGCTTTTAAATCAAGCTGGCGCTATTTTGTTCTAAAACTACAAAGCTAAAAAACATAAAAGCCACTCAAGCAAGTTAGCTTAAAGTGGCTTAAAGCAGGTATATAAAGCGCAGTTTTAATACCAAGTCGTATAAAAAGCTAACTTAGCCGAAGGCGATTCTGCGGCTTTCATAGGCATCAAACATCTTCTGCGCGGGCTCATCTTCGTATGGGCGCAGACCACTCATGACCAAGGTTTTAACCCCGGTACCGACTACGGTATCACCACTGAGTAGCTCAAAGGTTAGCGTCACATCGCCGCGTTTGCCTTCGATCGCTAGCTCTTGCTTAACCAGAGACAAGCTTACCTCGTTAAAATCTAGGGTGGTTAAATCAAAAGACATGCTCTCGTAGATCACCAAGGGGCGAGCAGGGTTAATCATCATCTGCTGCTGCTTCATCATAGGCACCAAAATGTGCATAAAATTAAGACCTGAGAACGCCACATATTTACGAATAAATGACTCTATCTGTGTCTCGCACTGACGCACATCACCGCTTCGATGTACTTCCAGATAACGTTTATCTTTGTCATCTCGGATATCAAAGTCTTCAGCAACAGCTGCAGGAAACTGCAACTTGACACCATCGCCAACCATACCGGCAAAGTTGAAGGTCATTTTCTGGCTTAAACCATACTCATTAAGCACTAAGGCGAATAACAGGTCGCCAGGAACACAAAAGCGTTTGGCAGCAACATCATGAATTGGATTAAAATCTTGCGCGACGATTTTGGCAAAATCACTCGCCTGCTGAGGAGTGATAGATACAGATTGATTTTCTTTTTTAAAATAAGAACTTAGAAACATATTCACTCAAAAATCTATTTAGCCATAAAAATGACCAGACAGTGTATACCAAGATTCAATTTTCACTCACCCGATGACTTGGTGAATGCCGATGAAATGAACCTGCACCGTCGAACAGAATTTTTTAGTCTAAATAAAGCCTCCCTCTAACCCCATGAATAAAAATTAAAAAAACCACAAATCGCCCAAAAAACTCCCAATAAAACCCAACTCAAACACAAACCTGAATGAGAATAGTTTGCATTATGATAAGCAATTGATACAATCTGCGACAAATAAAGCAAATTGATTTAACATTTGGGGAATGAAATGATGAAAAAAACCTTACTTGCCACAGCGCTAGTTGGCATGTTTGCGTCTCAAACTGCCGTTGCAGCCGATGATTCAGCAGAACTACGAAAAATTATCGAACAACAACAGCAAGTACTTCAAGATCTTGAAAAACGTCTCGACGAAACAGAAAAGCGTGTTGAACAAACTGCTGACGTTGTTGAAGAATCAGTCTCTGTATCGGTCACTGAAAGTTCGACGACTATCGGTGGTTATGGTGAGCTTCACTACAACAACATTACTGATAACAAAACTGGTAACGATAAGAAGTCCATCGATTTTCATCGCTTCGTATTATTCTTTGGCCACGAATTCACTGAAAATACACGTTTTTTCTCTGAGCTGGAAATTGAACACGCTCTATCGGGTAACGATAAGCCTGGTGAAGTTGAGCTAGAGCAAGCTTATATCGAGCATGACTTCAATCAAATGTTCACAGGTAAAGCGGGTCTATTCCTCATCCCTGTCGGCATCATTAACGAAACTCACGAGCCACCAGCATTTTACGGTGTTGAGCGTAACCCTGTTGAGAAGAACATCATTCCAGCAACATGGTGGGAAGCAGGTGCACTGCTAAATGTTAAAGCCGCTCCAGGCCTTGTATTTGATGGTGCTATCACTTCAGGTCTTAAAGTGGATGACACTTATAATATTCGTGGCGGCCGTCAAAAAGTTGCTAAAGCAGACGCCTCTGATCTTGCTTACACCGCCCATGTTAAATACACAGGTGTGACCGGTTTAGAGCTAGCAGCAACTGCGCAGTATCAATCTGATTTAACTCAGGGCGCTGCTGGCGTTGATAATGCCGCGGCGACATTACTGACAGCACATGCTATCTATTCTATTGAAGCGTTCACCGTTAAAGCACTGTATGCACAGTGGGATATAGACGGTAAAGAAGCAAAAGCCCTTGGTCGTAACGAGCAAAACGGTTGGTACATTGAGCCGTCTTACCGCATCAACGAAAGTTTTGGTGTGTTTGCTCGCTATAACGAATATGACAACAATGCGGGTAATAACGAAGACACTAAAATTGAGCAAACTAACGTAGGTATCAACTACTGGTTGCACGAGAACGTAGTGTTTAAAGCTGACTATGAAACCGTGGGCGGCGCTAAAGATGCTGACGGTTTTAATTTAGGTGTTGGCTACCAGTTCTAAGCTAAACAGCCCGCTCCCAATGACGTTAGCTCCAATGACGTTAGCTTCTGTGGGATTAGCTTTAACAACGTTAGTTTAAATGACGTTAAGCTAATGCAGGCTGTTACCAAAAAAGCGTCCAACTCGGGCGCTCTTTTAAAATCAATTCGAATAAGCTGTTAAAATAAGTTGTTATATATGAAGTTACCCTTAGTCATTTTTATCACTGCTATCAACTTATCGCTGCTGACAAGTGTGGCGCACGCTCGCGGAACCTATCAAACTCCTGAAGACTTTATATCTCAAGCCTTTAATAGCACAGTTCCTAAAGCTAAAGTGCTATGGATTGATGACGAGACCAAAAGCGTAATTGAATCGATTCTCGCCCATAGTTTTAAAAAAATGCGTCTGCGTTATTGGCAACAAGGCGATGAAAGTGTGTGGGTGATGAATGAACTCGGTAAAGAAGCCCCGATCACCGTCGGCATTCATGTTAAAAACCATCAAATAGCCCAAACTAAAGTCTTGGTTTACCGAGAAAGCCGCGGTGATGAAGTCAGGCATGATTTTTTTACTGACCAATTCAAGTCAGCCAAGCTCACCCCAGCACTCAAGCTTGATACCCATATCGACGGCATTACCGGTGCAACATTATCAGTAAGAGCGCTGACCAAGTTATCACGTATCGCGCTTTACCTAGATGGGTATATCACCACCAAAAACTAAGTAATAACAACGACAAAGTGAACCAGAGTAACCTCGAGTAAAACCATACCAGTAACGGCGCAACATAACTGCAGTTCGCAGACATGATCTCTGTTGCACCGGCGCTAATACTCAGATGCGCTAATGGTACATCTGAGTATATATCACTACTCTTGCCAATAAAAACAGTGCTAAATTATGCTTACCGTTTGCCTTATCAATGGCAGAGTAACTAATGAATTCTAAAGTCAAAATACTAGCGACAAGTTTGTTATGTCTGAATATCAGTGGCTGTGAATATATCGACAATATATTGCACCCAGATGATGGTAATGAAGTGATCGTCGATAACAACTTCAGAAATGATGCGCTGCAACTCGGTTTATCTGATGACACCATAACCCGTTTATGTACAGCGACAAATAAGGTTAGCGTTAAATGCATCACCCAATTTAATGTTGAAACAAGTCAACAAGAAGTCAGAGTTGAATACGCTTACAACGATGTGATTCAGAAAAATGATTACGCCAAAAGCACCGCTGTAAGCCGAGTTATTTTTCATCTGCCCGCAGACGGCGCCACTGCCAATATTGAATTTGAAAACAGCCGAGTTTACCAGTTCAATGATGGTTATCAGTACACTTGGCAAGAACCCACTGATTTTGCTACAGCTGATTTGGTAAATGATGCCAAAGAGTCAATTGCAACACTCGATAATTTATCTGTGACAATTCGTGTATCTGATTCTCAGCTATCAAATATTTCTGCAGTTTCAATAAGTAATGATGATTATTCATTAACTGAAGCGCAAGATCTGATTAATGCAGCCAACAGCCTGTTATTTCCAGAATTAATCGTCAATGTCACCGGTAGTGAAGTAACAGTGCCCACCGATGCATCATTTGCGATGTTTACTACGGGTCATCGCGCTATTTTAGCTGATTATTCTTCTGTTTATTCAACCGCGATTGAACAAAGTTGGTTCTAGCTTTAAGGCTTAGTGAATGACCGACTCAATAGCCTACTAAGTGATTGATTAAGTCAGTAAGTGAGTAACTTTAAGTTAGTCTTTCCTTGAGTAGGCCTGCTGTTAGGCTGGCCTATTCGCTTGAACGACATTCTTACTCAACGCCATCAACCGCATTGCTTTATTCTCTATTTTGAGAAGTAAAGCACGACGAAAAACTAAACAACCCATTAGCAACAACATTTAACGGTTCAGTAGTGGCTGCGGTTGCTGTAAAGTAAATGAGCAGCATTCGTATTTAACGTCTTAACTGAGTATGCCCTAAGCAACCAATTAAGCAATGCGCCTTAAGCAACACAATGACGACTCATTAAAACAACTAGAAGGTCAACAGGCCCTAAAATGACCCGAAAACACCCAAATTTTAGAGTTAGACTATTACGTCAACTTCGCCCCTGGCACCGCAGAATCGGTATTTTTTCTACCTTGTTGGTTATTTTTATCGCTATCACTGGCGTGTTAATCAATCACAGCAATCACCTATCTCTCGATACCGCACATGTTAAGCAGACCTGGTTACTCGATTACTATGGGATAAAACCACCCACTGACGTTGCCATATACCAACTCAGCCCTTATCACCTCGCCAGCTCTGACAATGAGGTTTGGTTAAACGATAAGTTAATATTAGAAGCGGGCAGTGAGGTTTTGGCCGTCGCCGTCAACCAAGAGATGATTGTCGCCATCGATAGCCAACACCTGTATTTACTCTCCCCTCAAGGCGTATTACTTGAAACCCAAAGCTCAGCCACGGGGTTACCTGATCATATTCAGGCAATTGGATACAGCGAAGCGTGGTGGCTACAAACAACAAGTGGCCAGTATAAGGCCGATAACGATATTATCGAATGGACTGCGGTAGCGCCTTCGGCTGTTATTAATTGGGTTAGCCCTATAGATAACGCAGAAACAATCAAGGTTGCAGAGCAAATTAGATCGAGTCGGTTAACGTGGGAGCGGGTATTACTCGATATGCACAGCGGTCGATTCTTCGGTTCTCTCGGCCCTTGGATAATGGATCTAGTGGCATTAAGTTTATTGATTATGGCGTTTACAGGATGCTATATCTGGTTACAGCAAAAACCGCCTAGAACAAGGAAAGGTCCTAGGTCCTAGGTCCTTCTTTGTAATGTAGGTCGGCATTTATGCCGTCAATCCAGGTATGTTTAACGGCAAGGCTGATGGGCTAAAGCCCAACCTACATCAGAAACACCATACACATCTTTGACTGTATAGCAGGACGAAGTCCGCTCTAGCCGCGAAGCGTTCTAGATTCTAGGTCTTAGAGAAAGCAGGTTATAGGAAGGGCTGAGACGGAATAGCACAAAGCTAAGATGGTTTAAGCTGAGACGGAAAACTAAAGTAATAACACTAAAATAGTAACGCAACTTGGAAGTTGAAATGAAAGTTAAAATAGATGTGAACCATGGCGAATCTCAGTCCGTATTTGATGCTTTGGTTGATGGCGTCAGGCAACACAACTTTGCCCATATGGGGCCTGAAACCTCCAAAGCTCTTTCGGTGGTTGCCCATGACTCTAGTGATAGTAGTGGCAGCGGCAAACTTATTGGTGGTGTTGCCGGACGTACTATTTACGACAACTTTCTAATTAACGTGGTGTGGGTCGATAAAGCAGCGCGAGGCACAGGACTTGGCCGCAAGCTTATGCTGCAAGCCGAGACTGAAGCCAAAAAGCGCGGTTGCACTATGGCGCAACTCGATACCCTTTCTTTTCAGGCTCCGGTCTTTTATCAAAAACTCGGCTTTGAAATTATTGGCACTGTACCTAGCACCGCGAAAAGCCCCGAACGCTATTTTTTATTGAAGAGGTATTAAAATAAGGTTCTAGGAAAAGCAGGTTCTGGATCCTAGAGCCTTCTTTATAGTAGCTCGGCATTTATGCCGTCATTTCCACTTTAGTTAATCCTCATCCGTGATGGGCTAAAGCCCAACCTACATTGAAAACACAATGCAGGCTCTTGCCTGTATAGCAGGACGCAGTCCGCTCTAACAGCAAAGCGTCCTCGCAGCGAGTTTACGAGTGCTCTAGGCTTTTAGCTTTTAGCTTTTAGCTTTTAGGTCCTAGGTCCTAAATAATCAAAATAATATGCGTTAAGTCAAACTGTCTCACTGCTCACAAGTTAAACATTTTATATCTCACACCATCGCTAACCCTCTCGCCAAAAATCCGATTTGGGCGTAGACTTGCCGCCCTTTTGATTTTGATTTAGACCCGATGAAACCAGACCCGATGAAACAGCGCCTTCTCGCTTGGGCTCCAGTGTGGCTACTGGCACTAACGGCCTTCGTTTTTGTCTCTACTGAATTTGTTCCTGTAGGCCTATTATCAGCCCTTGGCCAAAGCTTTAATATGAGCGCGGTTGCTATCGGCCCGATGCTCACAGTGTATGCCGCCGTGGTTGCGCTGGCATCACTGCCTGCGGTGCTGCTGTTTGCACGCTTTGAGCGTAAAAAGCTGCTGCTTGGATTAATGTCTATCTTTATCATTAGCCATGGGATCTGCGTCTGGGCGCCAAGCTACGACATCTTACTATCTGGCCGCATCGGCATCGCCTTAACTCACGCACTCTTCTGGGCTATCGCTCCGGCGCTAGTGGTACGTTTAGCCCCTGAAGGACAAGGCGCAAAAGCGTTAAGTATCTTCGCCACTGGTTGCGTATTGGCGCTAGTACTTGGTATTCCACTGGGACGAGTAATAGGCCAATTAATCGGTTGGCGTAGTATTTTCGCCTTAATTGGCTTACTCACTCTAGGCATGATGTTACTACTGTGGCGCGGTCTACCAAACTTACCCGCAACCCATGGCGGTAGCTGGAGAAGCCTACCAAGCTTGGCTCGTAATAAAGCGCTACTCTGGCTGTATCTGTTAACCATGACGCTCGTTACTGCACACTACAGCGTTTACACTTACCTAGAGCCTTTGTTGCAAGAGCACTTTGGCTACTCAGCCAATATCACCACTATGATTTTGTTGATATTCGGTGCGGCAGGATTAATTGGCAGTGCGCTTTTTAGTCGCTATCAAGCACGTCATGCTCAACAACTGCTTACCTTAGCGATAGTATCGCTCGGTACTTGCATGGCGATATTACCTTTCATTGCGAGTCAGATCTGGTTATTGCTGCCACTGTGTATTTTATGGGGTACGGGCATGATGTTGATGTGCCTATCTTTACAATCAAAGGCGCTCAAGCTCGCGCCAGATGCTACCGATGTGGCTATGGCTATCTATTCTGGTCTATTCAATGTTGGCATTGGTGGCGGCGCTTTGCTGGGCAGTATCGTTGCGGCAAAATATGGTGTCGTTCAAAATGGCAACTGGGCCGCTTTCCTGGTGGCTCTAGCCATTATTCCCTTGATTTATCTACTAAGGGCTCGTCGTGTGCAAACGCTAGCAGGCTAGTATTACTCGATTCTACAAACAAAGATGGCCAGAGATACAAAGCATCACTGGCCATCTTCACTTTATTAGCTAATACCTTAGCGCTTGACCTATTAGTCACCTACGTATTAGTTATTCATCTAATAAGTTATCCACCTATCAGTTTCTTCCACCAAGGCAGCGGTTCACCGCAATTGGCCGCAGGTTGATAGCTGTCTCTCAGTGCTGGCACCTTTACCACATTGGCGCATTGTGGCTCTTGCGCTTTACCTGTGTCACGCTCAAAGTAGCCCTGCACAACCCCATCAACTGGCGCCATACGTAAGCTTAATGGCGCACGATGATTAAGAAATGCCTGATAAACCGCCATAGCGCCGCTACTGCCATAGAGTCCGGTTTTGCCGTTATCATCTCGGCCAACCCAAATGGCGGCGACATTGCGCTCATCGAAGCCGGCAAACCAGGAATCGCGCGAGTCGTTACTGGTGCCAGTCTTACCCGCTAGCGTCACATAAGGGAATGCATTACCCAAACGTCTAGCCGTACCTGACTCAACCACTTGAGTCATGGCATATTTAACTAAGTAGTTACTGGCTGCAGGAATACTTTGCACCGCTTGCGGCCTAGAGGCTGCCAGCGGCTGGTTTTGGGCATTCAATACCGTAGTCACCGAATTTAAGTGGCGGTAACGACCATCATCGGCAATAGTTTGGAACACCTGCGCAACCATTAATGGTGAGCCATTGACTGCGCCAAGTAGCATAGAAGGATACTCAGGGATCGTATCTTTCCAGCCTGCTTTATCTAGCGTGGTTGCTACACTACTCACGCCTATCGCCATGCCAAGGTTAACCGTCGGCACGTTCATCGAGTTCTTAAATGCTGTCAGTAAAGGCACTTGATCTCGGAACTTTTTATCAACGTTTTGCGGCGACCAGGTCTTGCCTTGGCCATTTTTCAGCGTAATGGGCTGATCTTTTAAAGGCGTCATCAAGTTATATTGCTTACCATCATTCAACGCTGTGGCGTACACAAATGGCTTGATCAATGAACCTATAGGCCTGCGAATTTCTACCGCACGGTTAAAGCCTTTATAGCTTGGCACTTTATCGCCCACCATCGCAGCAATACCTGCCGAATACTTATCGGTCAGAACCATACCCACTTGCAGACTTTTATCATTTTTACCCAGCTGCTTTAAGGTGTGTTCGACCGCCTTTTCTGCCGCCTCTTGCGCCATTGGATCTAGCGTAGTGTAGACTTTTATCCCAGACTCTTGCAGTAAAGCGTCACCATAGCGGCTAGCAAGTTCATGCTTCACCACAGAAAAGAACGCAGGCAGTTTCTGGTGCACTGACTTGTTGGCTAATCGAAGCCCCAAAGGCGACTCTACCGCCGCTTGATACTGGCTCACATTCAAGTCACCGGCTTCCATTAGCAAACGCAATACTAAGTCACGTCGCTCCTGCGCACGCTCAGGGTAGCGCCACGGATTGTAATAAGATGGCCCTTTAATCACCGCCACCAAAAATGCCTGCTGCGGTACCGTCAATTCTGCAATTGGGCGACCAAAGTAAAACTGCGAAGCTAAGCCCATACCGTGCACGCCACGGGCTTTATCTTGGCCCATATACACTTCATTGAGGTAGGCTTCTAAAATCTCATCTTTTTCATAACGAAAATCGATAATGATCGCCATTAGCGCTTCGCGCAGCTTTCGACTCAGTGAGCGTTCACTCGATAGGAAGAAGTTCTTTGCCAGCTGCTGAGTCAAGGTAGAACCACCTTGTACAGTGCGCCCTGCGCTGATATTCACCATAGCAGCACGTAATATGGCGAACGGATTAACGCCGTGATGCTCATAGAAACTGCGGTCTTCAACTAAGATAAGTGCGTTAACAATAGGTTGAGGGATCTTATCGGTCGCCACAAACAGTCTATCTTCACCATCACCAGTGATAATTCTGTCGAGCAGCACAGGCTCTAGATGGAATACGGCCAATTGACGTTGATCGCTATTACGCGCTACAGATCCCACACCATTACTGTCGAAGGTAATCATCACCCTCTGCTCTGCTTGCTCGCCTTGAGGATGCAAAAATGGTCGACGCCATAGATCGATTTTAGTCTTGGATGCTGAAAACTCGCCGACCTGACGCGGATTAGCCACCTTACGATAGCCAAGCAATTTAAGCTCTGACATCAATTGCTCATGGCTCACTGCAGCGCCAGGATACAGCGCCATCGAGCGACTAAAGACCTGGGCTGGCAGATGCCATTTTTGCCCTTCAAACTTACGGGCAATAATTTGGTCAAGATAGATAGCATAAGATGCGATGATCACGGCTAAGACAAGGCCCAGCTTCCAGCTGATGGACCAGATTTTTTGCCCCCAACCACGACTCGTTTTCTTTTGAGTGGGCTTTCTTGTTGCTCGCGGTTTTTTCGCGACGGTTTTCTTCTTCGCCGGCGCTCTTTTAGCGCCTGTTTTAGGTGTAGCTTTATCTGTCATTATCGGTCCGCGACGTGCTCAAGCTTATTGCGAGCTAAACGTCTTCTTTTTAGTAAATTTGGTCGGTTGGGTATTGGCGGGATCATCGGGCCATAAATGCTTCGGATACCTTCCCTTCATCTCTTTCTTAACATGCTCATAGGGCCCTTGCCAAAAACTCGCAAGGTCAGCGGTTAACGCTAACGGCCTATGTGCAGGGGACAACAACTCCATCGTCACAATGAGTTTGCCCTGTGCAAGTATTGGGCTTTGTGGCATACCCAATGCTTCTTGTAGCCTTACGCTCAACAATGCGCGGCCGTTAGCATCATAATCGATGCGAACTTGCGTCCCTGTCGCCATTGGCCAGCTTCTTGGAAGTAACGCCTCAAGTTGCTGCTGCAACTCCCAAGGTAATAAATTAAGCAGCAGAGTATAACAATCTATTTGCTGTAATTGTGCCAAACTGCGCACGTCATCTAAGTAAGGGGCTAGCCAGTCATCAAGCTCATTTAGCAATGAGTCATTATCTAATGCTGGCCAAGCATGTTCTGGGCAGTACTGCGTCGCTAAGGCGACACGATTTTGCAATTGCTGACATTTGCTGTTGAAATTAACTAATGCCAAGCCCTTTAATCTTATCTGCTCTAAAAGGGCGCCCTTTATTAACCGCTTATCGACGACTTTAATCGCCTCTTTGGTTAATAATATTTGGCCAACTTTACGCTGTTTTTCAGCATAGAAACGCCCTTTTACCTCATCCCAGCCGCAATACTCTACGCTTTCAACCAAGCTGGCTAACTGGGTATCAAACAATTGCTCATTGAGCGATGCCGCTAAATATACCTTACCTTGGCTGCGACCTTCAGTTTCTTGCAGATCTGCAACCACTAACCAACTTGCCCCTGCTAGCGCATCTTCACTCGCCAGTTCAACACCACTACCGTTCGCCAATTGATATCCACTGACCCCACGGGCCTTGGCAATTCTGTCTGGAAAGGCAAAAGCCAATAACATGGCGATATCATCATTGCTGGCATGGCGCACCGCCTCGTTCAGATCAATGTTGCCTAACGCGGTGAGGTTTAATGTGCTGACCCAGTTACGGATCTGCTGGCGTGTCTCACCCTGAAGCGCTTCATGTAAGTAACGACTGATATCCGCCCCTTGCCTGCTACGACTTCGTGACTCCAAGGTTGCCGCCAATATACAGGCCAGCACGGCGAGATAAATATCTTGTTGTTGCTTCGCTTGCTGCTTAGCAAGCAATAACATGTGCGCCAATCTTGGATTACAACCAAGTTGGTGCGCGGCGCGGCCGTGGCTGGTAATTGAGTGTGAGTCATTCACCATGCCCATAATTTGAAGTAAGTGCCAACTTACATTTTCATTTGCCACCGATGGTGGGGTGAGCATTGGCAGCTCACCTAAGGATTTAACGCCCCAATAGGCACCGTCGAGTACCATTGACAGCAGATCGCTATGAACAACCTCTGGCTCATCGGCTTTTAATAATCGCCCATGCTCCTCTTGGCTCCATAATCGAGTACAAAAGCCTGCCATAAGACGCCCAGCTCGGCCCGCACGCTGTGCTGCCGAGGCCTGACTGATGCGCTTTAGTGATAACCGAGTGACACCGGTTTTGGGGTTAAAGCGCGCCTGGCGTTTATAACCGGAATCGATGACCTGAGTGATCCCCTCAATAGTCAGACTCGACTCTGCCACGTTAGTGGCAAGTACCACTTTTCGCATCCCGCTTGGCGCTGGGGCAATCGCCAGATCTTGCGCCTTAGCACTAAGGCTGCCATATAGCGGACAGATAATGATCGTTTTAGGGTCTAAACGTGCGCTCAGCATGGTGTGTAAGCGATTAATCTCACCCTGACCAGGTAAAAATGCCAACAACGATCCTTGTGAATGCTCATTAAGGCTATTGATGATCACCTTCGCCATATGGTCCAGCCAGTGACCCTGACTCGGAACACTGCTATAACTATGCTCAACAGGAAAGCTACGGCCTTCACTGTTAAGCATTATGGCCTCAGGCATCAGCTTGGCAAGCGGCAAGCCAGACAGCGTCGCTGACATGGCGAGGATTTTTAAGTCCTCTCGAAAGCTCGCTTGGATCTCTAGCGCCAACGCTAAACCGAGATCTGTGGTGAGATGCCTTTCGTGGATCTCATCAAAAATCACCATATCAATACCCGTTAACTCGGGATCTTGCTGGATCATACGAGTAAGAATACCTTCGGTAACGATTTCTAAACGGGTATTAGCACTGACCCGCGAGTCACCTTTGACTCGGTAGCCCACCTCTTTGCCTAATTCACCTCCCCGCTGCTTGGCAATAAACTGCGCAACATTACGTGCAGCTACCCGCCGAGGCTCTAGCATTAAAATTTTACCGCTTATTTCTGGCCAATCGAGCATATCAAGTGGCAGAGCTGTTGATTTACCAGCGCCAGTAGGAGCTTCGAGGATCACCTGCTGCTGACACTTAAAAGCGTCACGCAATGGTTGTAGCAGTGCATGTATTGGTAATGAGGTCACGAGAAGGTCTTTTATACCGTTATAATAAGTTCATGCCATGAGTGATTCGGGAAAAATGCCCGTTAATCTGCATGAATGAAATGAAACCCATGCTCGCTAGTGTACTCTAAAAGCCACCTAGGGCTAAACGTATCATCGGCTTTAATACCTAAACTTTGAGAACCTTAAATGCCAGCGACAACTAAACGTGTATTCTTAGGCTTTAGCCTCAATGCCGCGCAAACTGAGCAGATAACGGCGGTCCAAGCTCAACTTGTCGATACGGTGAGATTAGTTCCGAGTGCTAACCTGCATATGACGCTCGCCTTTTTAGGCGCTGCCACCCCAAGTCAACTGCAAGCACTTATCGATAGTGTCGATAAAATGAGTAAACCTACGTTTAGCGTCACGCTCGATACCCTGAGCCATTGGAGTAAGCCCAAAATTATCTGCCTCAAAGGGGATGCGAGCGACAACGGCTTGCGCCAATTCGCCCAAGATGCGCAGCTCATTGCAGCAAAGCTTGGCTTACATTGTAGTGAGCACAGTTATAACCCCCACATTACTCTTGCGCGCAAGGCTAAAGGTGAAGCAAGAACAGTCGTTTATCACCCCATCTGCTTACAACCGTTACAATTGCATTTGTTTGAATCCTACCCCGGCACCAATGGGGTCGAATATCCAACACTCCAGCACTGGGATTTAGCTTAAGCCTTTGTCATCGATTCAATCTGAGCTACCCTATGCAGTATTAAGTTCTTGCTAATGAGATAACGATGGAAAACACCGAAATAACCAAAGCGCAACTGCTTGCTCTACTCACTTCTTGGAAGCTAGGTGAGATCGATGCCGAAGCACTACAAAACTGGATGGTAACTCACTACGATCCACCAGAAGTGAAAATTGGTACAGGTGAAGCCGAGTGGACTCAAGAAGCGATGAATATCGTGATGAATGAGTATGAAATTGCCAAAATCGCCAAGTTTAGATTAGACAATGCTCAATACGCTATCGACTTTGTTAATTGCAGTGAGAGCAACTTTAATCAAACTAAGCATCTATTTATTCATGATGGATTTATCGATTAAGCGTCTTAGCCAGATTAACAAATCTGACAAAAAGCAGACAAAAAAATGCCACCTGGTTTAGGTGGCTAATCGAAGAAGCTTTAGTGTCTAACCATTGATAATCATCAAATGAAGCTAAACAAGCTAAGATAAATAGTGAGCAGTTAGAGCCCTAAAATTCGTTACCAACTCAATTCATTCATAAAAAATTGTGGGCCACTCTGCCTGCAGACAAACGATAACTTGTCGTCGCTTGCTGATTGGTTGCTGTCTCTATTGGTACCATAGACTCCCTTAATGACCCACTTACAAACTTTGAAATAATCTGAAAAGTGTTGAATTCATTCCAACCCTATCGCTTTTCAGGCTCAAAATGAGCAAGCACCAAGTTATATAACGATTCAGAGTCGAGCACGACGGCCTGCCCGCCGCTTTTATAAATCGCATCCACAACCCCCGCCGACTCGACATAGGTGTATAGATAAAATGGAGTCTTATTACCACTCGCCCTAATCGATTGTAATAACTTGAGCCCAGCTAATGAGTCTCCGTGGCGGCCCATGTCAGAGATCACCGCTTGATAGCTATACATAGATAACAGCATTAAGGCTTCTTCCGAAGTCACAGTGTTATAAACACCGATCCCCTTTTGCTCAAAAAAAGCTTTTTCTAGCAAATTATTTTCGGGATGGTCATCAACCCACAGCACTCGCCCTATCGAACCATGTTGTTCACTGTAAACCAGTTGCTTTACGGGTTCATTATGCTCAAGGGTTACACTGTTACCATGCTCGTGACTTGGACGACTAACATGCCAAAACTGCAATATCAGACCGAGTAGCAACAAAAATGCAATGACAAGCTTAGCAACGTTCTCCCACCAAACTGGCAGCCAGTTCAAACCGGCCTTACGCTGCGGATGTGAAGCTGCAGGCTGCGGCTTATCTTCTGCACGTTCAACCGTTCCCTTTTGCTCTGCTTTATTAGCGCGCTGCTTGTGCAACAATGCTTGTTGCTGGCTTTGCTGTGCTAACTCTGCCTGCTTTAACTCAACCTGCTCTAGCTCAGCCTGTTCTAGCTCAGCCTGAGCCATGAGCTGCTTGCCCAGCACCTGCTCTAAGCGATAACCGCGACCATGAACCGTATGAATGAGTGGGCCTTGGTAGCCAGCTTGGCTAAAGAGTTTTCGAGTATCGGACACAAGCTTAGATAAAGACATATCTGAGACGACCGTGTCTGGCCAGATAAGGCTTAAACAGTCTTGTTTACTGCAATGTTCAGGGTAGGCCTGCGCCAAGGTAAGCAACAGAGTGATATTTCGTTCATCGATAGCCACACCATTGCCATCGATATACAGTTCTAATGCTTCACTGTCTATGGAGAACTCACTAAAACTCAGCATCATTGGGAGAAGAGCCTATGTTTTGTTGCAATGGTAGTTAAGCAAC
Source organism: Shewanella sp. 125m-1 (assembly GCF_052977065.1). Taxonomy (NCBI): domain Bacteria; kingdom Pseudomonadati; phylum Pseudomonadota; class Gammaproteobacteria; order Alteromonadales; family Shewanellaceae; genus Shewanella; species Shewanella sp. 125m-1. The sequence goes on along the minus strand of NZ_JBRILT010000034.1, from coordinate 27,174 downwards.
AATACTGCAACATAACACAAGATTTGGCAAAGACTGATTGCTAGGCCTTTGGTATTAGTGGTTAATTATTAACCGCCAACCACCAACTGCCACCACAAAAAGAAAGCCCCGCTATTGCGAGGCCTTGAATGGTAAGTCGTTGTAGTCTTAAAAATCGTTAAATCTTAATCAATCATCTTAATGGCACATTTAAACGACTCATTTTAGCAATGATCACAGCCTTACAAATTAGTCTTCAAGTAAACCCGCGATAGTCAACACCCCATGGGTCGTCGCGCCCGGAGACCAAAGGTGATCACCCGCATCAGAAAACGCCGAGGCTAAATCAATGTGCAACCAATTAGCTTGTGGCGAAACAAAGCGCCATAGGAACCCCGCTGCATTTGATGCACCGCCTGCTCCGCCGCCTTTCATTGGGCGACTGTTTGCCGTGTCTGCGTATGGGCTAGGGCAATTGTCTTTATGCCAAGGATCCAGTGGCAATGGCCAAACACGCTCACCCACAGCCAGTGCCTTTTGCTGTGCAAGCGCCAGCACTTCAGCCTTTGGCGAGAAAATCGCATTATAGTTAGTGCCAACCGCCATCACAGCAGCGCCTGTCAGTGTCGCAGCATCAATAATCAGTGGCGCACCGGTTTCTGATGCAGCTTGTAAACCATCAGCTAACACTAGACGACCTTCAGCATCGGTATTCACCACTTCAACTGTTACGCCATTTTTGTATTTTAAAATGTCACCTAGCTTATAAGCATGGCCACTAATCAAGTTTTCCGCGCAGCATAAAAACAGCTTAACGCGCTTATTAAGGCCAGATTTCATCGCAAGACCTAAGGCTGCGGTCACCGTTGCCGCGCCGCCCATGTCACATTTCATACCCAGCATGCCTTCTGAGCCTTTAATGCTATAACCGCCTGAGTCAAAGGTGATGCCTTTACCCACTAGTGCAACAGAGACTGGCGCGTCATCAGTTAATGGGTTGAAGTCTAACTCTAGTAATGCTGGGGGGCGATCACTGCCGCGACCTACAGCATGAATACCAATCCACTTTTTCTCTAATAGCTCTTCGCCTTCAATAATGCGATAGCTCACCTTGTCGCCACCGATAGCACTGAGCCACTTTGCCGCCTGCGTTGCCAGAACAACGGGAGAGAGATTTTCAGGTGTTTCGTTGATCAACTGACGCGCAAAAGTGGCGCTTTCTAGGCGACTAGTCAGCAATGCCTGAGTGGCATCATCGCCAGTCCAGTGAATAACAGGTGTTGTCATTGCGGTAGCAAAGCCTTGGGCAAATGCCCACTGCAGATCTAACGTCCATAGAGCGCCTGTCAGTGCCACTTGAGTGACCCCTTGCAGTTCGAGTTTGCGTGCGGCTTGCTGAACATGAAGCAGGGCGTCGCCCTCAATCAAATGAATACAGGCAACGTCGCCTTGAAAGGTAACATCTGCTCTGCCCCAATGGGCTGCAGCAGCTTCGTGAGTTAGGGTGACTTTCATTAAATCTATCATTCTAGGTCCTTTATATGAATCTATGTTGCCAAGACTGTAGCTATGTAGCCTGAGTTTTCGACAACCAGCCTATTTTTAGTGCAAGCAGTCTACTGGATCCTTATCTATTTCTAAAGGCAGCGCTTCAAACTGCGCAGCTATAGTAGTGGAACTATTTAAAGACAGGTTAAAGCCCTTAATACAAAATGACTGCTGTAGAACCAAAGCTACAAAACCACTGATACAAAGCCTTCGCCATCCACCGCCAACTTTAACCAAAACTCTGTTAACCTATCGCAAAATCATTCATATAAAGAAGCCTTATGCAATTTATCCCTAGCTTCGAAAGTGGCGTGCTCATCCAACGTTACAAACGCTTTCTAACCGACATTACCCTTGATAACGGTGAAGAGGTGACAATTCACTGCCCCAACACTGGCTCGATGAGAAACTGTTTATTTGTAGGTGAAAAGGTGTGGTTCTCTGTGTCTGACAATCCTAAGCGAAAATATAGCCGTACTTGGGAGCTAGCCGAAACACCTGAAGGCCATATGATTGGCATTAACACTGGCCGCGCTAATGCTCTCGCAGAAGAAGCGATTAACAACGGCGTTATCAGCGAACTGCAAGGTTATGGCTCACTACGCCGAGAAGTAAAATATGGTAGCGAAAATAGTCGTATCGATATTCTGCTCGAAGATGCTGATAAAGCTAACTGCTATATAGAAGTCAAAAGTTGTACTTTATTAGAAGAGGGGCAAGGTTACTTTCCAGATGCTGTCACTACACGTGGGCAAAAACACTTGCGAGAACTGATGGAAATGGTCCAGCAAGGTCAACGAGCCGTATTACTATTTGTTGTTCAGCATTCGGGTATAAATAGTGTGCAAGCTGCGGCGCATATTGACCCAGATTATGCCGCACTACTTAGCGAGGCTCATGTAAAAGGTGTAGAGATAATCGCCTATAAAGCCAACTCATCGCCTATAGAGACACGTTTGGTTAAATCCTGTCCAGTTAGGCTTTAATTCAAAAGATAGGGTTGAAATTGTCCGTAATAGCGGACATAGTCAAAGAATAGACCCCGATTAACACAAATTATTTGCCTAGTATAAAGCTTTCTGGTATAGATAGCGGCCGTTATTAAATGACGCCCTACAACGCAAATGATTAACAGGAGATGCGTTATGCCTCAAGGCACTAGAAAACTTGGCGTGCTCGCTATCGCAGGTGTAGATCCTTACCAGGAAAAACCAGGTGAGGAGTACATGAACGAGGCTCAATTGGGTCACTTTAAGAAGATTCTTGAAGCATGGCGTAACCAATTGCGTGAAGAAGTCGATCGCACTCTTAATCACATGCAAGACGAAGCTGCGAATTTCCCAGACCCTGTCGACCGTGCAGCTCAGGAAGAAGAGTTCAGCTTAGAATTACGTGCTCGAGATAGAGAGCGTAAGCTTATTAAGAAGATCGAAAAGACAATGCAAAAGATTGAAGAAGATGATTTTGGCTTCTGTGAATCTTGCGGTATCGAAATCGGTATTCGTCGATTAGAAGCTCGTCCAACAGCCGATCAGTGTATCGACTGTAAAACGCTTGCTGAAATCAAAGAAAAGCAAATGGCAGGTTAATTTCTGTCTGAAGTGCGGAGCTTAGGCTCCGCTCTTTCGTTTTATTATCAGCACATGATTAATACGACTCCCTATATAGGCCGTTTTGCGCCGTCCCCATCTGGTCCTCTTCATTTTGGTTCATTAATCGCTGCCCTCGGCAGTTTTTTGCGTGCCCGCTCGCAAGGCGGAAAATGGCTGGTTCGTATCGAAGATATCGACCCACCACGTGAAATCTTAGGCGCAAGCAATGCTATTTTGAAAACCCTTGAAGCCTATGGCTTAGAGTGGGATGACAGCGTGCTCTATCAGAGTCAACGCCTTGATGCATACCAAGCTAAAATTGAGCAGTTACTTGCTGATAATCAAGCTTATTATTGTCAATGCACACGCAAACAGATCCAAAGCATGGGCGGTAGTTACGACAGCCGATGTGGCACGTTATTACAGCCTCTGACACAAGGCGCTATTCGAGTACGTAATCCGTACGCAATCGAGCATTTTATCGACCAGCATATGGGGCGAGTGTCAGTTGATAAAGGCTTTGCTAGTGAAGACTTTATTATCAAGCGTAGCGATGGATTATATGCTTATCAGCTCGCAGTCGTGCTCGATGATATTCATCAGCAAATTACTGAGGTGGTAAGAGGATGTGATCTGCTGGAGCCGACTTGTCGTCAAGAAAGCTTATATCAGATCCTAAAAGCACCGGTGCCCAAATGGCTACACTTGCCGTTAGCCTGTGCAGAAAAAGGCAGAAAACTGTCTAAGCAAAATCATGCGGCTGCGATCGATAATTTACACCCGCAAGCCAGTATTAACGCGGCCTTAGCTTTTCTAGGCCAACGTCCGGTGACTATGGAGTCTCACGTAAGTAAGATGATTGAACAGGCCGTGAGTCAGTTTGATTTGGCCAAGGTGCCAAAACAATCGGAAATACTGCTTGATACGTGAGATCAATCGTATACTCATTAAGCTTTAATTGAGTTATCATAGCGCACTTGTTTTTACCCAAATTAAGATCCAAATCAGAGGTGTCCCATTTTTCGCCGTATTAGCCAATTCTGTAAACAGCTATTTGAAGATAGTCCAAAAGCTGAAGAACACACACAGACAGGTCTTAGTTTAGAGGTCGTGTCTAGAAATGCGCACGCTATTTCTCGCAAACAGATCAGTGACAATGCGATCAAAGTACTCTATAGACTGCACAAGTCAGGCTTTAAAGCTTACTTGGTAGGCGGTGGTGTACGCGATATTTTATTGGGCTTGCAACCAAAAGACTTCGACGTTGTTACCAATGCCACCCCTGAAGAAATTAAACGCTTATTCCGTAACTGCCGACTAGTTGGCCGTCGCTTCCGTCTCGCGCATATCGTTTTTGGACGCGATGTCATTGAAGTTGCGACCTTACGTGGCCATCACGTTGATAGCGGTGAAAAAATCTCAAAGACTAATGAGTCGGGTCGTCTATTACGCGACAATGTCTATGGCAGTATTGATGAAGATGCCGAGCGTCGTGATTTTACCGTCAACGCCCTGTATTACGATATCAGCGATTTCTCTATTCACAGCTACGGCGGTGGATTACAAGATTTAGAGTCTCGTACTATTCGCTTAATTGGCGATCCTGAGACGCGCTATCGTGAAGACCCTGTGCGTATGCTACGTGCAGTGCGTTTCGCCACTAAACTGGATATGACTATTGAAGCGAAAGCCGCAGAACCGATTAAAGGTTTAGCGGGTTTGCTTAAAGATATTCCAGCTGCCCGCATGTATGAAGAAGTACTGAAGATGTTTTTCGCCGGAAAAGCGCTGCAAAACTTTAATATGATGCGTGAATTTGGCCTTTTCGAACCGTTATTCCCATTAGTAGAAACACTGCTAAAAGAATATCCAAACGGTGAAACCGCTAAGTTAATGCAAGAGATGATGCAAAGTACTGATGAGCGGGTTGCCCAGGATAAACCGGTTACCCCAGCATTTTTCTATGCAGCACTGCTTTGGTATCCATTGAGCCAGCGTGCCGATGATATTGCAGTAGAAAGTGGCCTATCAACCTATGATGCATACACTGCAGCTATGGGTGATATTATGGAGCAGCAATGCCGCTCGATTAGTATTCCGCGCCGCTTTAGCACTGTAGCCAAAGACATTTGGCAGTTACAACTTAGATTCGAGCGTAACAAGGGCACCAAAGCTTATCGATTTATGGAGCACCCTAAGTTTAGGGCCGCTTACGATCTACTCTTGCTACGTGGCAATGCTGAAGGCGGCCTTACCGCTAAAAATGCTGCTTGGTGGAAGAGCTTTGTCGAAGGCAATGAAGATCAGCGCAATGTGATTGCTCGCTCAGCCAATAAAGGCGGCCGTAACCGTAATTCTAATCAACGCCGACGCCGCAAGCCTGGTACAAAACCGGCGCCAAATTCTGCAGAATAATGGCTCAAGTATATATTGCATTAGGCGCAAACTTAGCCGATCCGATTAGCCAGCTCAATAGTGCTTGTGAAGCATTATTGAGTTTGGCAAGTCCGGGCTCTCTTGTCATTTCTCCCTACTATCGCTCAGCCCCTATGGGAGATGTCGAGCAGCCTGATTACGTTAATGCTGTTGCTGGATTTCACACCCGCTTGCCTCCTATTGAACTCCTCGATGCATTGCAACATATTGAAAACCAGCAAGGCCGTTTACGCGCACTTCGCTGGGGACCAAGAACACTCGACCTCGACTTGTTACTCTATGACGATCAACACATCGATATTCCTCGCCTAGTGGTGCCCCACTATGGCATGCGTGAACGCAGCTTTGTACTGGTACCTCTGAGCGATATCGCCCCAGAGCTCATCTTGCCAGATAATACGCCGCTATCGAGTCTTATCAATAAGTCATTAAAAGCAGAGTTAGTATTGGCACAAGCGTCAACTGTGAAATAACAGACATTCAGTCAATGTTGATTTCTGCTAGTATGGCGAGCATCTGTTTAAATAAATATTCGACACCGAGATCATTGAAGTTGAGCCTTTATTGGCATATAACAACCTCACAAATTGGGTTTTAAAATTACCATTATGTCCAAAATTACAAGTTCTACACTGCGTACCTTTAAGCAAGAAGGTAAGAAATTCACTGCATTAACGGCCTATGATGCCAGCTTTGCTAGCGCGTTCGATAGTGAAGGTATTGACGTGTTATTAGTCGGTGATTCAATGGGAATGGTACTACAAGGACATAGCGACACCCTGCCAGTAACGGTTGACGATATTGCCTACCATACTCGTTGTGTACGTCGTGGTATTGAGCGTTCACTGCTGATCGCTGATATGCCATTTATGAGCTATGCCACGCCTGAACAAACCATGATTAATGCCACAACGCTGATGCAAGCTGGCGCTAGCATGGTTAAGGTTGAGGGCGGTAAGTGGCTGCTAGAAAGTGTCGCGATGCTGACTGAGCGCGGCATTCCAGTCTGTGCTCATTTAGGACTAACGCCGCAATCAGTTCATGTTTTTGGTGGCTTCAAAGTACAGGGTCGTGACGCCGATAATGCCCAGCGTATTCTTGATGAGGCTAAAGCCTTAGAATCCGCAGGCGCACAGTTGTTGGTCGTAGAATGTATTCCAGCACCGTTAGCAAAAGCGATTACTCAAGCACTTACTATTCCGGTGATAGGTATTGGTGCAGGTAAAGACACCGATGGCCAGATCTTAGTTATGCACGATGTACTTGGGATCTCTAGCGGCTATATTCCCCGTTTTTCTAAAAACTACCTCAAGCAGACCGGTGAGATCCGCGCAGCTGTTCGTGCTTATATTGACGAAGTGGCTCAAGGCGCTTTTCCTGGCGAAGAGCATACCTTTAACTAATTATCTGCTCCTAGTCCATCCACTGGGAGCGCATTTTCAAATTGAGTGTTAGAGCAGTAAAACCATGATCACGACTCAATCTATTTCAGATATCCGTGCGCAAATCAAAGCATGGCGTCAAAAAGGTGAAACCGTTGCATTTGTCCCCACTATGGGTAACTTGCACTTAGGCCATATCACCTTAGTCAAAGAAGCTAAAACCCGTGCCGACCATGTCGTTGCCTCTATCTTTGTCAATCCGATGCAATTTGGTCAAAACGAAGATTTAGATGCCTACCCAAGAACCTTGGCCAACGACCAAGCCGCATTGACGGCAGCGGGAGCCGAACTGCTGTTCACCCCAACGCCAGCCATCATCTATCCAAAAGGAATGGATGCACAAACCTATGTTGAAGTACCGAGTATTTCAGAGCAGCTTTGTGGCGCTAGCCGCCCTGGTCACTTTAGAGGTGTGGCAACTATCGTCTGCAAGCTATTTAACATAGTACAGCCCGATATTGCGGTATTCGGACAAAAAGACTTTCAGCAGTTATTAGTGATCCGCACTATGGTTGAAGACCTCTCTATGCCGATTGAGGTTGTCGGCGTTGATACCATACGTGAAGCTTCTGGCCTTGCCATGAGCTCGCGCAACGGTTACCTAAGCGAGGAGCAAAAAGCTCAGGCATCACAGATTAAGCGCAGCTTAGACAAGATGGCCACGGCGCTCACTGCTGGCTTAGCAATTAAAAATGTTATAGCACAGGCGCAAGCCGAGTTAACCGAGGTAGGCTTTAAAAACGATTACCTTGATGTACGAAATGCCAATACTTTTGCTAGCGCGACTGCGGATGATAGCGAATTGGTCATTCTGGTTGCTGCCTATATGGGCTCGACACGATTGATTGACAATCTCGTCGTCAATTTGGCGAACTAACATTTATCTATCTGTGCTTGCAGTACTTGCGTTCAGTGCTTAAGTTCCAGTACTTGCGTTTAAGTGCTAGATTTAAGTGCTAATTTAAGTATCGGCCCATAAGCATTTTGATGCTGTGCAATTTAACGGTTCACAACTTAGTTTTGAGCCGTTTTTTATTGCACAAACATCAGCAGAGCTTGCCAAAAATGGCCATTCTCCACAGTTACAGCACCAATCACTAGATTAAAGAACCATCAAGCAATAGCTCCAAAAATCATCAAGTTAATAACTCATCCCTGCCTGCTATATAGGAGTTATCGATACTTTTAAAGTGCAATTTTTTAGTGTCAAAAAACTGGTGTTTTCAGTCAACTTAAGCCATAGTACGCACGTTGTTAATTTTTAAGTACTATTGTTAATCAAAAACAACCTGCACGCTAAATCAACATAGATTTACTGATATCGACTAAGTACTGTTATCGACGGTCAATAAGGATAGTTAGCCGGATGGCGAGAGTAATTTTCACTTTAATTTGCCTGATTCTTACTGCTTCTGCACAGGCCAATGGTATTTTTAAGTGCATAAAAAACGACAAAATCGTTTTTAGTCAGCAGTCGTGTCCAAAAGAATTCCGTCAGCATAAAATCGAGTATCAGCTAGGGATCACCACTGAAACCGATTCAGATAAACGCACCAAAGTGCAAGATCCGCTACAAGCCTTACTTAACAAAAAAACCATCTCTAAAAAACGCTTACTTCAACTACTTGATAGCGAAGTGTATCGCCTACGCCAAGAAAACAGCTATTACGAAATACTCAGAGCCAGCGAATTGCAAAAACTTGAACGTGACCGTTATTGGCAGAAGAAACCACTTAATGATCCTGAATATGTAGCATCACTCAAAGAGATGAATCTACACTTCGACCAACTCGTGCAAGTTAACGCTGATGCCATTACCCTGCTTAGTGATAGAAAATCATTGATAGAACAAGAAACCACTGCAGCAAACTAAGCAGTGATTGCTATCATCTCTTACCTACATATTTAAACAACATCTTTTAATGGCCGCCCGAGTCGACGACAAGGAGACTTTTCAAATGGATATCCAATCCCTTAATTGGCCTATTTTGTTAAAACAAAAGCAGCAAGACGAGCTTTTCTACCTTGACTCTATAGATGACTATGCAGAGCAGACAAGCATGCTCGCTGAGCTTCACAACGCCATCTTTATCGATAGTGATGGCAAAAGCTATCAACTAGATAAGAGTCATCACACGCCATGTTTGCATTTGTGTTCACCTCAAATCGATTTTGAGACCCTGCTCCAATGGACACGTCTGCATGCTAGCCAAGCAGGACACTGCTGCACCAGTAAACTCAGTGCTAAGGATATAAGGTCATTGTTTGAGATTATCGCGTTTATCGAGCATCAATAAGCCAATACAAAGATCAATACTAATACCAACAGAAACAAAAACGCCAACAGCAAAACTGTTGGCGTTTTTTCAATCAGCATCTCAATTGCTATTATACCAATTGAGATGCTGTAAGCGCTCAGCGCTGATCAACTTCTAAGGCCAATGCCGCGAGAGATCAAGTAGTAAGCCACACTCCACAAACCAACACAGAACCCCACCATCACAGCTACAGATAAGGGGATGCTCATATCTGCGTATCCCAAGAAGCCATAGCGAAATACGTTGATCATGTACACAACAGGATTAAGTGCCGACACGCCTTGCCAGAAATCTGGTAGCAGTGACAACGAGTAAAACACGCCGCCTAAGTAGGTCAAAGGCGTTAAAACGAAGGTGGGTACAATACTGATATCATCGTAACTCTTCGCAAAGACCGCATTGATTAAGCCGCCCAAGGAAAACAGTATCGACGTCAGCAACACAGTCACGACCACTAAACCTGCATGATGAATGGTGATATCCACAAAGAACATCGCCACCATGGTGACAATAGCGCCCACGCATAAGCCACGGGCAACACCGCCGCCGACATAACCGGCGATAATCACATAATGAGGCACTGGCGCAACAATTAACTCTTCCAGGTTTCGCTGAAACTTAGCGCTGAAAAATGATGAGGCCACATTAGAATATGAACTGGTGATCACCGCCATCATGATAAGGCCTGGCGCGATAAACTCCATATAGGACACCCCGCCCATATCACCGATCCGCTTACCAACAAGATTACCGAAAATTAAGAAATACAGCGTCATAGAAATAGCTGGCGGTACTAGCGTTTGTACCCAAATACGGGTGAAGCGGTTAATCTCTTTGGTTAAAATACTTTTAAAAGCCGTGAAATACAGCGCATTCATATTCATTTCACATCTCCGCTATTTTTACCCTTTTCAACTAACTCAACAAACAGCTCTTCTAGACGGTTCGCCTTGTTACGCATCGATAATACCTGAATACCTAACTCGCTGAGTTGCACAAATACGCTATTTAAGCCCTGCTCTTTAGCCACATCAACTTCCAATGTATGGCTATCGCTAAGACGGCATTCGACGCCGACAAGCTGAGGCTCTATGCTCAAATCGTCTCTTAAATCGAGAATGAAGGTTTCCATATTTAGGCGACTAAGCAGCGACTTCATGCTAGTGCATTCCACCAGCACACCTTTGTCGATAATGCCGATATTACGACATAGCATTTCTGCTTCTTCTAAATAATGCGTAGTAAGAATGATCGTCACGCCCTGGGCGTTGAGCTCAGTTAGGAAGGTCCACATTGAGCGGCGTAACTCAATATCCACCCCTGCGGTTGGCTCATCGAGGATAAGCAGCTTAGGCTCATGCATCAATGCGCGAGCTATCATTAAGCGTCGCTTCATACCGCCTGAAAGCTCACGGGCAGCGCTATTGCGCTTTTCCCACAAATCGAGCTGACTTAGATATTTTTCGGCTCTAGCCAGTGCGACATCGCGTTTTACGCCGTAATAGCCAGCCTGGTTAACCACGATTTGCAGTACTGTCTCAAATTGATTGAAATTGAACTCTTGCGGCACTAATCCAATACACAGCTTAGCCAGTTCTAACTCTTTATCGATGTCGTGCTCGAACACAAAGACTTTACCCGCGCTCTTTTGTACCAGTGAGCTAATCACGCCTATCGTGGTCGATTTTCCTGCGCCATTGGGTCCTAAAAGTGCAAAAAAATCACCTTTATTTACCGTTAAGCTGATCCCTTTAACCGCTTCTACTCCGCCTTTGTAGGTTTTTTTAAGAGAGTCGATAACGAGGGCGGCTTCTGAATTTGCCATGGTTATTTCAATCCATTTGAAAGATATATAAAAACTCCCGCGATTGCGGGAGTCGATAAGGTAATTACGTCTCAAAATGAGCACTCAAATCAGTATGCAATCACAGCCTAATTCCAATGCCTATTTTGTTACGTAATTGATACCTAGTTAGTCCTCTAACGGGACAACTTTAGCGATGTAAGGCAGGTTACGGTACTGCTCTGCATAGTCGATACCATAACCAACGATAAACTCGTCAGGGATAGTAAATCCAATGAAATCAACTGGTACATCTACTTCGCGGCGTTCAGGCTTATCAAGCAACGTACAAAGGGCTAGGCTCTTTGGCTCACGTAGCATCAGCATTTCGCGCACCTTGTTCAAGGTATTGCCTGAATCAATGAGATCTTCAACGATCAGTACATCACGCCCCTGAATTTCAGACTGTACGTCTTTAAGGATTTTTACGTCGCGGCTGCTACTCATCTCATTACCGTAGCTTGATACCGACATAAAATCGATTTCAACATGACCTTTAATACGTCTGCAAAGATCTGCCATAAAAACAACAGAACCTTTCAACAAACCTACCATCAATAGACGGTCGCTATCAGCATAATGAGCATTGATCTGCTCAGCCAAAATATCCAATTTTTGATTGATCTCTTCAGCAGTGATCATCACTTCAGTGGTGTGTTTCATAAAACTCTCAGTAGTCGATGTCGCTAACGTTATGTTTGTCATAACCCCAACGATTCGTTAGTGCATGGTTAACGCCCAAATGGTCAAGAATTCGGGCGACCATGAAGTCTACCAGATCTTCAACCGATTTGGGATTATGATAAAAGCCTGGCGCCGCGGGCATAATGGTCACACCGAGCTTTGAAAGTGACAACATATGCTCTAAGTGTATGGCACTAAACGGAGTTTCTCGCGGAACAACGATTAATTGACCACGCTCTTTAATTACTACATCGGCAGCTCTTTCAAGCAAATTATTACTCATACCTGTGGCAACGGCCGCTAACGTACCTGTGCTACAAGGGCAGATAACCATCTGCTTAGGTGCGGCAGAACCCGATGCAGGCGGCGAAAACCACTCCTCTTTGCCAAGTACAATCAGCTCACCGCCGACGTCACCAAACTGCGCCAGTAGCTGCATCTTGGCTTTATCGCCATTAGCGCTCAGCTGCAAGCCTTGCTCTGTAGCCAATACTACCCTAGCGGCAGAAGAGATCATCAAGAACACCTGATAATCACTTTTCAATAAGATCTCGAGCAGTCTCAGTCCGTAAGGTGCACCAGATGCACCGGTCCACGCCAGGCTGATCGACTTTTCTGCTTTACGGTATGTTGAAGTCATGACTCATTATTTACCTGTTTGCTGCGAAGCTTAGTAAGCAGCTTTTGATGTAAGCCACCGAAACCACCATTACTCATTACAATAATAGTATCAGTGCTAGTCGCTTGTGCTGCGACCTTATCAACAATCTCATCAATATCGAATAAGACCTCGACCGGAATTGAAGCAGAGCGCATTGCAGAACTCACATCCCAGTCGATATTGCCAGCTTGATACAGATAAGCATTACTCGCTAACGCTAATGAGTTAGCCAAGGTATCTTTATGTACGCCGCTTTTCATGGTGTTCGAGCGCGGCTCTAAAATTACTGTGACTTTAGCGTCGCCTACACGCGCACGCATGCCATTAAGTGAAGTCGTAATCGCTGTTGGGTGATGGGCAAAGTCATCATAGACTTCAATCCCATTAACCGTATCAAGCAGCTCCATACGACGCTTAGGCGGTGCAAACTGAGTTAATGCAGCAATGGCAGCCTCAGGTTTAACGCCCACATGTCTTGCTGCTGCCATCGCCATAACGGCATTCTCAATATTGTGCTGGCCGATTAATTGCCAATCGAGCACACCTTGTGATTCACCATCGAAGAAGACTTCAAACTTATGACCATCTTCGGTCAAATTTACCGCATACCAACCCTGTGAGCTTTGTGCAAGATGATAAGTCTCTTGCTCGCTCCAGCAGCCCATATCTATCACTTGTTGCACGCTCGCCGCATCGGCAGGCCATATAACTTTGCCTTCGCCCGGCACGGTGCGTATTACGTGATTAAACTGACGCTGGATCGCTTTTAAATCATCAAAAATATCAGCGTGATCAAACTCTAAGTTGTTAATCACTAAGGTGCGAGGCTGATAATGTACAAACTTAGAACGCTTATCGAAAAACGCGCTGTCGTATTCATCAGCTTCTACCACAAAGAAAGGTGAACCACCAAGACGGGCTGACACCCCAAAGTTTTGCGGTACGCCGCCAATCAAGAACCCAGGCTCATAGCCACAATCTTCTAAAATCCATGCGAGCATGCTTGAGGTTGAGGTTTTACCGTGAGTGCCTGATACCGCTAGCACCCAGCGCTGAGGCAAAATATGCTCAGCTAAAAACTGTGGACCTGAGGTGTACTTAAGGCCACGATTTAATACCGCTTCAACACAAGGGTTACCTCGGCTCATCGCATTACCAATCACCACCAAATCAGGCGCGTCATCTTCACTGCTACCGAGCTGAGATGGATCGAAGCCTTGGATAAGCTCAATGCCTTGCTCTTCAAGTTGCGTGCTCATTGGCGGATAAACATTGGCATCACTGCCGGTGACTTTGTGCCCTTCTGCTCTAGCCAATAACGCTAGACCGCCCATGAAAGTGCCACAAATCCCTAAAATATGTACGTGCATACCAGTCACTCTGATGAATGAAAAATCTGCCTCATTCTACCCAATTGCGTGCCAGTTTGGCAGTTAACTCGCGTTTAAATCTGTTGAGTCACACTCGGCCTTAGCACGGCATAGCTCATTTAAACTATTTACACCAGATTAGTGCCGTGATTTCTCGCCACTATTTCTCGCCACAGGGGGCATGTGTAACTTCACAGTTTTTGCCAAAACTTCGACAAATGATTGCGCCCTATCACCTTGCTGTCATCGCGCTATTTAAGCATTCGGTAACATACGGTATAACTCCATCTTAACAGCGAGCTTCAATGGCACGCTTTATCATTATCGCTCAGTCAATACGCCTGTTTGCGCAAAAATCCTAAAGGAACCCCGCTATGTTTTTCATACATATGCTCTTGTTGTTAACTGTAATTTTTGTGGGGATCCGCCACGGTGGTGTGGCCTTTGGTTTACTCGGTGGTTTAGGTGTTTCGGTATTAGCGTTTGCATTTGGCATTGCGCCAGGCTCGCCCCCTATCAATGTAATGTTGATTATTCTCGCTGTCGTTGCCGCATCAGCGACACTTGAGGCCACAGGAGGCCTCAAACTATTGGTTCGCTACGCCGAAAAGCTACTGCGCAAACACCCAAACCAAATCGTCTTTCTTGGCCCTCTTTGCACTTATTCATTGACTGTATTGGTGGGTACGGGTCACTCGGTTTACCCGCTATTGCCGGTTATCTATGATATCGCCTATAAAAAAGGCATTCGCCCAGAGCGCCCGCTAGCAATAGCCACTGTAGCCTCGCAGATGGGGATCACTGCTAGCCCAATTGCAGCAGCGGCAGCGGTCGTTATTGCCACCTCGATGGAAAACAATCTCGATATCAGCTTGGTTGACGTACTCGTCGTCACGATTCCGTCGACCTTAATAGGTGTGTTAGTCGCATCAGCCTGGAGCCTTAAGCGCGGTAAAGATCTGGATAAAGACCCAGAGTTTCAAGCGCGCCTTCAAGATGAAGAATTTAGAAATAGCCTAGTTGATAGCGAAGTTGAAACTGACGATGTAGCTAAATCAGACAGCACCGCGAAGAAAGGGTTAAGTATTTTTCTACTGGGTATATTGTCGGTTATTGCCCTAGCCATATTCAGCGAACAACTGCTGCCTGAAGGGGTCAAGATGTCGGTAGCAATTCAGTTTATGATGCTATCGGTTGGTGCGGTGATATTACTGGCGACTAAAATTGATCCGAAGAAAATCGTACACAGCAATGTGTTTATCGCGGGTATGACAGCGGTGATCATTATCTTCGGTATTGCTTGGCTAAGTGACACCATTATTGGTCATCACAAAGCGTATTTGATTGAATCAGTTAGCGATATTGTTCATGCCCATCCCTGGTCATTTGCCATAGCAATGTTTACCGCTTCGGTATTTCTTAAAAGCCAAGCTGCAACGCTGACCATCATGCTACCGCTTGGATTCTCATTAGGTATTCCCGCACCTGTTCTTATCGGTGTCCTGCCAGCTTGTTACGCATACTTTTTCTTCCCGTTCTACCCAAGTGACTTAGCCGCCATCAGCTTTGATAGAACTGGCAGCACCCATATTGGTAAGTACATAGTGAATCACAGCTTTATCATGCCAGGCTTTATCGGTGTGGTAACGGCAACGGTTATAGGCTACTTTATCTCTATGATCGTCAATTAGTTTTAAACTAAAATAAAGCTGATTTAGCAAACATATCGTTAAGTTCTAAGGCGTCATATTTTGTATATACGACGCCTTTTTATTATCTCGATTTCATGCAGAGAGCACTATTTCATGCAGATAACCCTATGAGCCGCCAATTTTCAGCCGATGACAGCCTTTTACTTGCCGATATTATTCAACTAAGGCGCGATGTAAGAGGTAATCGCTTTCTAGCTACCGATATTGATAATGACATCATGGATAAGCTACTCAACGCCGCCTTAAATGCCCCGTCAGTAGGCTATTCTCAACCTTGGCAATTTGTAGTCATCCGCTCTGATAACGTTAAACAACAAGTACATCAATCATTTGTTAAAGAAAATGCCGCTGGCGCTAAGCAGTTTAGCTCTACTAAACAGCAGCAATATCAGAACTTAAAGCTTGAGGGGATCATGGAAGCCCCGGTCAATTTAGCCGTTTTTTATCAACCAGTTTCAAAGCCCGTGCTGGGACAGACCAGCATGCCTGATATGGGGCGATTTAGCGTAGTTTGTGCGATTCAAAACCTCTGGTTAATGGCTCGCTCACTCAATATTGGTGTAGGTTGGGTCAGCATCGTCGATCCAGAAGCCATTAAAACAATACTCAATGCCCCCAGCAATAGTGAGCTTATTGGCTACCTATGTATTGGCTATGTTGAAGATTTTCTCTCTGAACCTGAGTTAAAAACTGCTGGTTGGGAAAAACAAAAAAACAAGAGCCAGGTGATATTTACCGAGAGCTTTAACTAATACCAAGCGGCATAAAACTATCGAGATAAACTAAAGAACCGCTCTGCTAGAAAAACCACATTAAAAAAAACTAATTAAAAAATAATTAAAAAAATAGTTAAAAAAATAGTTAAAAAAATAAAACCCTTTTTAAAAATGACTACGTTTATACATAACAAGATAAACAAACCTTGATAAATCTCATCCGTTTTTACTTTTGGAGTCATTATGAAATCATCAATTATCGCAGCACTCATCTCAGGCCTTATTGCTTCAACTAGCATGATAAGTACCGCTCATGCAGCCGACGGCCTAGATTTTCCTAGCCTCAACACTGTAGGCACAAGCCAGCTCACCGTAAAAGCGGATATGGCAGAAGTTAATGTTGAAGTGGTGATTAAGGCAAAGACCGCACTGGAAGCCAAAACAGAATCAGATAAAGCCGTGGCTCGCTTTTTACAACGCCTAGAAAAAGCTGGCGTTAATAAAGAGCGAGTGCAAAGCGCCAATATCAGCCTACAACCGCAATACCGCTATGAGAAAGATAAGCCTAATCAGCTTACCGGTTATAGCGCTAGCCGCCGCATCAAAGTCACAGTGATGGATTTAGCTAAGCTTAATAGCATCCTTGATTCAGCCCTTGAGCAAGGGATAAACCGCATCAATAACATCGCGCTAAAGTCGAGTAAAGAAACGCAATATGTTGAACAAGCAAGAATGGCCGCGATAAAAGATGCCCAACAGAAAGCGAAGATGCTGGCTGAAGGGTTTGGGGAAAAACTCGATGGTGTTTGGCAGATTAGTTACTTTGAGCAGCGCCCTATTCAACCGGTAATGTTACGTATGAACTCTGAAGCAGCAAGCTTCGATGCAGCTCAAACTTACCAGCAAGGGCAGGTCGTGATCCAAGATAGAGTCGAAGTGACCTATCGCTTAAAATAGCCTTATTAGGTTAAATGAAGTAGAAAAAAGGCTTACCCAGTTTCAATTTCAACTAGGTAAGCCTTTAATGTTATTAAAACTATACCCAAACGACTTGAACATGCTCATTTCAGAGGCCTTGCGCGAGTTCAATTCTAGGCGTATTAGCGTAGGAATGGTAACTCCCTTTTAAGCTAGTGCAACAACGAAGTGGGCTTGCGCAAAGCCTTCTTCGATGGGGTTTAATGCACTTTCTGCTGCGTTATTGATCTTGCTAAGGGAACAACCATTAACTGCAATCAACGCCTTGCTTAAAGCGCATTAAATTCCCACTGAACCCTGCATCTTCAGGTGGCTTGGGTATATATACTACAGAATAAAGCGTACGCCTATTGCAACACCATCATCTTCAGGTTTACCCATCAGCTTTTCTTGCTCTTTATTAGTACTGTCAAAGTTACTCAAATCTTTACGGCCTTCAAGATAGAAAATAACACTGTTTTGCCAAATATAGTGCCCGCCGGCAACGAGTGATTCACGCTCAAAAATATCACCGTTATAAGCGTCTTCATATTCGTCACCCGCCTTTAAGATGTTGTACGAGATAAATACCTTAAAGTCATCTTCAAATAGGTAGGAGAAAAGTGACTCTAGACCCGTTGCATCCGGGATAATCCGCCCAATATTATCGGTATCATGGTATTGCTGTTGATTGGCATTTAATGCCGCATAAAACCCGTCGTCGTCCCATGCTCCCCAGGTAACACCGCCACCATAAATATAATCAGTTTCGGTTAGTCGCGAACCATTAGACGATCTCGCTTTAAACTCACCAAAGTTGGCACCAGCAGTGAAGGTCAGCCTATCGGTTGCATCAAGAGTCAGGCCTGCACCGTAGGTATAGTTATACTCAACATGAGTGACTGTTGCAGGAGTCGTTACCATTGCCGCTACTTGGTCTACCGGTTCGATAACATCGAAGGAGTCATCTTTTAACTGTGCCTGCAACGCAAAACTAAACATACCAAAGCTGTTACGGTACTGCAGTGCTTTATCGGCACGGCCCGTACCATTAAAGGAGCCATCTCCTTGATAAGTGTATGTACCAGATGCATTACCATCCCATACAAAGCCATAGTTAGTATTATAAACAACGTCATACCATGCCCCCCACTGCTTACCAATAGCGAGGGAGCCAAGCTTGTCATGACTAACACCGACATAGCCTAAGCGATTGCTCAGAAAGTTATCAGTGGTGGTTTCAAAGAAACTTTCACTGCTATATGACAGGTTCGTATCACCAAAAGGGTTTACCCCCCACTCGAGCTTAGCGTAAGCCTTCCAGTCATCAGACATCTCACGTGTAAAACCAATATTGACTCTAGAGCTACCGTTTACGACTTGAGTCTGTCCTTGGGTATCGATAATACGTGCATCAAGGTAGCCGCCAATTCCTATGGAGTTTTTATCATCTTTATAGATTTCAACAGCGAAAGCCGATGGCGTTAAAGCCAATGTGGCAAGGGGTAATATTGCTAGCGCTTTTTTCATGGGATCTCCAACCTTGGTTATCTATTCATCAATCCGTTTAGCGAACATCCTAACTGAAATAGTCTCGCGCTCTAGCACGAATAAAATTCAGCTCTCGCTAAATAAAAAACATAGCAAACAAATGACTTAATACAAGTTTTGGCAGACTTAATCACTTGAAAACAGTGAAATAGGCTTATACTCATTCAGTCAAGGGGAAACATGTGGAATATGATAGGGGAATAGTGGTTTCGAACTTAAGCGTAACTCTGGATAAAGTACACCGCATTCTTGCCTGAAAATTTGGCCTTATAGAGTCCCTTGTCCGCCTGATTAACTAGCTCTGTTAAACACCTTTGCTGCTCAGTTAACGCCGTAACACCAATACTCACGGTCAACTCAATAGTCACATCGTCAAATGTATACGCTTGAGCGGCAATCCCCTCACGCAAACGGTCGGAGATCTGCATCGCCTCCTCTTGACTTGTCTCTGGCAAGACAATTAAAAACTCTTCACCACCAATTCGGCCAATTAAGTCTCTCTCTCTTAGCCAACGAGCACCACGTTTCGCCACCGCTTGAATGGCGAGATCACCAACATGATGGCCGTATTGATCATTAATGGATTTGAAGTTGTCGATATCGAAAATGATCACCGCTAAACGTCGCTGCTTCTTAAGCGCTTTATCGACCATACGCTGCCCAAGGCTAAAGGTATGCGCGCGATTAGCAATCCCCGTTAGAAAATCGGTTTGTGCACTAAGCTTAAAGGCTTTGCGTGATTGCCACAAAAACAAGATTGCGATCAGAAGGACTGTGGCCACTAAGAAGAAGATGCTTAACCTTAAGTCATAGATGCGCTCTTTATCGACCACCGCCGCTAAACTCAGCTCATTAATCGCTAGCTTGTTCGCTAGCAGTAGATTCTCGAATTCAGCGACTTTAGAGTTATGATCTAAGGCTAAATCAATCACTTCATTATCAATAATCTGATTATTAGTTTGCCGCTCTTGATCGATCACTTCTAGCAAGATGTTTACCGCAGTTAAGTAATGCTGCTCATCCAAGGCAATAATCGCATTAGCCTTTAGCGTCAAACTGGTCATATTTTTAGGGAAACTACGGTCTTGTTTAAAAATACGCGCCATCGCCGCTGCTCTTTCAACATCTCCGGTTCGCAAATAAGCTTCGGCTAAAAAGAGAAAGCCACTGCTTACGAAATACTGCTCTTGGGTGGTATCTTGCAAAGAAATTGCTTTTTCTAAATGCTCAATCGCCTTGGCATACTGGTGTGTTGCCAGTGCAACTCGACCTGCATTAAGGTGGGCAAAAAAACCAAAGTCGATAAACTCTGGCGCCGACTCCGTTAATTTAAATTGCTGCTCAATATTATGCTTTGCCTTGTCCCAGTCACCGAGCTTAACCGCTTCACTAATCATATTGTGCTGCATGTTAAACATATCTTGAATATCGTCTATCTCACTCCATGTTTGATAGGCTTTTTCAAAGTTGCTATAGCCACGTTTATGTAAACCGACCGTACGGTAGAGCGACCCTGTTGCGTTATAAATCATCGCCTTACGGTTATAATTAGTATTGGCTTCAGTTTCAATAAGCAGCATAGCTTCATCAAGCAAGGCAATGCCTTGATGAACATTGGTAACCTTGTTATAGCAAAAAGCATTTTGGGTCAGTGTTTTGGCTAGGAGCTCTTTATCGCTTTGTTGTCGGGCCAATACCAAGGCTTTTTTTCTGTCGACGCAATAAACCAGGGGATCGTTGCTCTTTAAGTAGAGAGCAAAAGAGCGCTCTAGGTAACTGTCGATCAAAACGTTAGATGCACCAAGCGGCTTTGCGATGGCTATAGCTTGATCGTAGCGGGCAATCGCTTGATCAAGTTGACGGTTTTTTTCATATTGCTGAGCATACAAAAAATGCAGTTGGGCTTGGTCTTGAATACTGGCGTGAGTAAAATTTAAATCGAAACTATCAAGAAGGGTCAGTCCATCGGCCGTAGAAGCGTCAGCAAGCTGTTGCTCTAAAGATTGTAATGATTGTGATACTTGCGCGCATATACCCGCTACAGAGGCCAAATAAGCCACTGTAAAAAGTATCATTGTCTTTAGCCATTTTGTTGCAACAAGCACTGCCAACCCAGGTTCTTTTACAAAAATCCTCAGCCAGCTTAACACAAACACCTATCCTGTATATAGGCTTGATTTAATAAGGACTTATCATTAGAAGCCCCCCTTTACATAGCCCATATTTTTTATGCTAAAACAGCAGAAAATCGCTTCATATTAATATCAATAAGCAGTGAAGATAACGGTAAATATCAATATTAAACACACAAAAGGCTAGCGACCTGCGCTAGCCTTTTGTACTGAATCGACACCAGCAAGAACATGACGGATTAACGCTTCACTACAGCTTGTTCTGTACATTAACTCGCTTTATCTAGTGCCTGCGCCACGTCGCTAATGATGTCATCAATATGTTCGATGCCCACTGAAATACGCACTAAATCCTCTGACACCCCAGCTTTGGCTAATTCTGTTGCATCCAATTGCCTATGAGTGGTTGAAGCAGGATGACAGGCTAAAGACTTCGCATCGCCAATATTAACCAATCGCAAAATCATCTGCAGTGCATCAATAAAGCGCCCCCCAGCCACTTTGCCATCATCGGCCTTTATTCCAAAACTGATGATCCCTGATGCCTTACCACCTGTAATTTTATGGCAGTTATCCTGAAACGGGCTATTTTCAAGCGCAGCATAGTTCACCCAGCTCACCTTGGGGTGCGACGCTAAATACTGAGCTAAGGCCAAAGCGTTGTCACAATGACGCTCCATTCTTAACGCCAAGGTTTCTAGCCCTTGTAACAGCAAGAAAGCGCTCTGAGGCGCTAATGCGGCGCCAGTATTACGCAGCGGCACAACGCGGCAACGGCCAATAAAGGCTGCCGGACCGAATGCCTGGGTATAAACCACACCATGGTAAGACGGGTCGGGCTCATTGAGTAGCGCAAAACGCTTAGGCTGCGCTGTCCAGTCAAACTTGCCACTATCGATAATTGCGCCGCCAATAGTGGTGCCATGGCCGCCGATGTATTTAGTCAAAGAATGGATAACGATATCTGCACCATGTTCAAATGGTTTACACAGCACGGGCGTGGCAACCGTGTTATCTACAATCAAGGGCACACCGTGCTTGTGAGCAATGGCAGCTAAACGCTGTAGGTCAACAATATTGCCCGCAGGATTGCCAATCGATTCGCAAAATAGCGCCTTGGTTTTATCATCAATCAATGCATCAAGCTGCTCGAAATCATCAAAGCCTGCCATACGTACTTCAACACCTTGACGCGGCAAAGTATGAGCAAACAAGTTGTAGGTGCCGCCATAAAGCTGGCTGGTGCTAACGATGTTGTCGCCCACTTCGGTGAGCGCTTGAATCGCATAGGTAATGGCCGCCATACCCGATGCAAGTGCGAGGGCACCGATGCCGCCTTCTATCGCCGCAAGGCGCTGTTCAAGCACATCTGTCGTTGGGTTCATGATGCGAGTGTAGATGTTGCCAGGCACTTTTAAGTCAAAGAGGTCTGCACCATGCTGGGTATCATCAAAGGTATAAGAGGTCGTTTGATAAATTGGAACCGCTGCAGCCTTGGTGGTCGCTTCCGATTTATATCCGTGGTGCAGAGCTAAAGATTCGAGTTTCATCGCGTCATGTCCTATTCCATTTGATTGAAATACGAACATAACAGTTAGCCATCTAGAAGTCTAAATAATTTTAAAGCCCGAACTTTAAAGCTAAAGTTTGAAAGCTAGAGTTTTAAAGCTAGAGTTTTAAAGCTTGGGCTTAAACTCAAAGTCGCCTGCATTGTAAACGCGACTCGATGGCCCAAGCTGCCCCAATGGTGCAGAGCTAATACAGCAATCTTAAATCTTATCGAGTATTTCCGGCTCAAACTGCTCAGGCGTAATGGTTAACCCTAACGCTGCTATCTTTTCATTTAGCTGCGCCTGATCTTGCTCTACTTTGGATATCGTCAGTGTGTTGTCATCGAGGGTGTAAACCTGCTTTAAGCTAGCAAAGTAAAAACTCAAGATGATAAACGCATTGGTGTCATCATTGTCTGCTGCTGCTTTTATCTTGGCTAATTTTCGATAAATTTGGTTATGTAACTGCTTTAAACGCCAAACGTAATACACTTCTTTGAAAAACGGCTTTTGCTTTTGACTATTGAGCACCGCACTGCAGGTGGCGAGTGCTAAAAGCACACCAATAAAGTTTAAATGAAAATTCCCGGTTGATTCACCACTCGCTGACACTGGAGCACCAAAAAAGTGGATCAGCAACGCGCCAAAAGCTAGCGCCAATATTGCCAAACTTGCCACGAACCCCATGATCACTAGGTTAGTGCTCTTACGGTAGCTTTGCTTATCCACTTCCATCAATTGCATATGGGTTCTCTTATTTAAAGTCGTTATTTAGCCGATGAATAATGCCATGGCCGCGATGAGTAAAGTATATTGCAAGTAGCGCTTAGCCGCTAAAACTAAATATTAAAATGCTAAATGAAAGCACGCTAGCAATATACCCAGCATCATATGGAGCAGTGTCTAATTGGTAACTAGCCTCGGCTACTTAAGCCACACCTAAATAACCCAACCGAGTTCACAAGTTTCATTAATTACTCGGTTAGCGGTAAAAACATCTAGACGTCTAAATTGACAGGCGTCTTTCAATCTCATATCCTCTCAACTATTGAGATGTACCATTCTATGATTTAGCTAACACTAATGACGAGTCTGTTCCAGCTAGGAGGGCGATGGGAACAATGGTTCAAAGACTGATTGAAGATAAGAGAGATAACATTGACGACTTCCAGTAATGCCCCACAAGCCCAAAACACCGCTGCGGCCACGGCCCCATCATTTTTAGCCCTTACGCCGCTATTTTTGTTTTTAGCCCTATTTATTGGTGCTGGCGTTTACTTTCAAAGCCAAGGCGTAGATTTTGCGTTTTATCAGCTACCCAGCGTAGTGGCGATTCTACCCGCCATTATTTTTGCTGTTTTGATTTCAAAGCAGAAGCTTAACCAAACGATTGAAACGTTTATCGCAGGCATTGGCCACTCAAATATCATCGCAATGTGTATGATTTATTTGTTAGCGGGTGCTTTTGCCGCTGTAGCTAAAGCCACTGGCGGTGTTGATGCAACGGTCGCCCTTGGCCTGTCTCTTGTGCCATCGAACCTATTACTACCTGGTTTTTTCGTCATTGCAGCATTTATAGCAACGGCCATGGGTACTTCTATGGGCACCATCGCGGCAGTAGCCCCGATTGCACTTGGCGTCGCTAACGAAGCACAAATCGACTTAGCCATTATGGCGGGCGCGGTGATCTCAGGTGCGCTATTTGGTGATAACTTATCTATCATCTCTGATACCACGATTGCAGCCACTCGTACTCAGGGCTGCCATATGAAAGACAAGTTTAAAGAAAACCTAATCTTTGCAATCCCTGCATCTATCATCACTTTGGTACTGTTCACCCTAGTGGGTCAAGGCCAAGCTGAGGTGGCGCCACAAGATATCGATTTCATCAAAGTCATCCCCTACCTAACCATTCTATTCTTAGCGGTGGCGGGTGTTAACGTATTTGTTGTACTGACTATCGGTATTTTACTCGCAGGCGTTACGGGGATAACCACTATGGATTACGGCGTGATCCAGTTTGGTAAAGATATCTATGCAGGCTTCGGTAGCATGCAAGAGATCTTCATCTTGTCTATGTTAGTCGGTGGTTTAGCCGCGCTAATGCAGCAACAAGGTGGCCTTGCTTTTGTTAGTCAACAAATTGAAAAGCTGATCGGTCGCTTCTCTAAAGCTAAAGGCGAAGCATCATGCCGCGCATCAGAGCTTGGTATGGCAGCGATTGTGGCAGCCACTAACACTTGTGTGGCCAACAACACTGTATCAATTGTGGTTACAGGCGATATTGCTAAAGACCTCGCACAGAAGCACGGCGTAACCCCAAAGCGTGCCGCCAGCATTTTGGATATCTTCTCTTGTATCATTCAAGGTCTAATTCCATACGGCGCACAGGCGCTATTAGTGGCCTCAACCTTTAGTCTTTCACCACTTGATGTTGTCACCCACGCTTGGTACTGCATGATCTTAGCCGTGGTCGCAATTGCGATTGTTATCTTGCGCAAACGCCATTAATCAGGCAAGTTATGCTAATAGAGTGTTCAAGGCGAGCGCATTAACACTCAAAAGGAGTACATCAATATGTACTCCTTTTTTGTTATCCAAACATAAAGAAGGTTGTGATAAGCCCCCTTAACACCATTATCAAATACAAAGGCTTGAATGGACGATAAATTGCAATACCAATCGATGCAATATGACCTTCACCGCTTAGTGGTGTTGATGATTTTTAGTGGCGCATTAATTACGGCAATGGGTGTATCTTTATCCGTCTGGTTTGAATATCAAAACATAGGCATTGACGTATTAAACCGCCGCGCCGATTTACTCGGAGACTATACAGAAACCCCTTTTGCCTATATCTATAATTTCTCTCTAATGATTGCGGGTCTGTGTATTTTACTGTCGATGCTAGGTTTATACCTGCTTCGCCTTGGTCACTTTAGTCACTATTTATCGCTTATCGGCTCATGTGTGGGCTTTTGCATTATCTTAATGGGCGTGTTCCCCATCAATTACCTTGAGCTTCACCGACTCGTATCGACCTGTTATCTGATTAGCACTGTGATGATGTTTTTTATCTGCATTAGCGATAAATTTAGTCGTCAATCTGTTTGTAGCTGGCCCGTGTTCTTTTGCAGCGTACTGGGGTTTATTACCGCCTCAGGGCTAGTATTTCAGTTAGACTGGCATACCTTAGACTTTGCTCCTTGCATCAATCACAATATCAAACAACATTACTGCTGGGTGCCTATCAGCATGTGGGTCTTAACCAATATCGTCATGCTTTGGTGCCTTGCATTGGCTTGGAGCATACGTAAAATTGCGATTAATAATTACCGAGAACTGTCACAGCGCTACCTCGCCGGAGACCACTAAGCCTTCCATGAGACTCGCAAAATATCTTGCCTTAACAGGCAGCTGTTCACGCCGCGCCGCCACCCGTTTAATCCGTGATGGTTTAGTACGCATTAACGACCGCCTCGCTAACCATATTGATAGTGTCACTATTATTGAAACGGCAGATGGCCAGCAATGTGTAGAGCAGATTTATGTTAACGGGGAGCTTGTTC
Source organism: Shewanella sp. 125m-1 (assembly GCF_052977065.1). NCBI lineage: Bacteria > Pseudomonadati > Pseudomonadota > Gammaproteobacteria > Alteromonadales > Shewanellaceae > Shewanella > Shewanella sp. 125m-1. The sequence continues at coordinate 1,114 of NZ_JBRILT010000034.1, read as the reverse complement.
GCGCCGTTGAAGCTAAAGCTTATTGGCTATTTAATAAAGCGGTCGGTACTGACAGTCGGCTGTTGCCGCATCTGCCAAACAGTTTATTACATCTACTGCCTGAGTCGCCAAGGCTTTACCCTATCGGCCGCCTCGATAAAGACAGCCGCGGTTTACTGATTTTAACCAACGATGGCGAGCTAACCCATCAACTGATGCACCCAGATTTTGGTCATGCTAAGACTTACCATGTGCAAGTTGACCGTGCTTTTGATGATAGTTTTCTTACCAGTATGGCTGCTGGAGTGAGTTATAAAGATGTCACCACTTTGCCGTGTATCATGCAGCGTTTAGCTACTGATAAGTATGAGATTACCTTGACTCAGGGGCTCAATCGCCAGATACGGCGTATGTCTCAGGCGTTGGGGTTTAAGGTTATCGACCTTAAACGGGTATCGATTCAAAGTTTGCAGCTTGGGGATTTGCCAGAGGGCTCTATGCGACCTTTGAGTTCCGTTGAGCTAACGGAATTGTTAGCTTCTGTTGCTTGCCCAGAAAGCTGCGCTGATTGATTTAGCCTTATCGGCTGGGGGATTAAGTTAGACTTTGTCTAACAAGTTCTATTGGAGGCAATCAAACTCCGTTTGATAAAAGGGCGTGGCTTTGCCACATATCAGGCTACGCCTGACCTTTAAGTTAGACTGCGTCTAACAACTAAAGTCGTGAGCTTCCAGCTCACACACGGCCAAGAAGGGGTCTACAGCAACCCCCTCTTGAATCTCCCCTGCCGCCCCGACGAAGTTACATGCATTAGATACGGGCCTCATACTCCAATAAAAATCGCCTAACGGCTCAGATGGGACATCCATGTCCCCCCGAGCCGGAACCATCATCCATGATGGTTCCACGACATTTTCATCTACGTACTTCGGCAACTTCGATGGGGAATAGGTGTTTTCTGTGAGCCTACAGGGGTTATCTAACTTTTTGATTATGGCTAAAAATAGAGGGGCTGTTATTTAAGAGCCAAACATCAATTCAGAAAGTTTACTCTGACCCTGAGGGATCCCCAGGAATTTAATAGCATGCTTGTGGATCCCGAACTAAGCCTTGCAGTGTCTTAATGGCCGTTCGC
>NZ_JBRILT010000033.1:0-59558 GCF_052977065.1 Shewanella sp. 125m-1 | reverse complement strand
TGAGAGTTCAGAGCGAGTGACAAAATTGTGTTCTAGGGATTGGGCAAGTGTGACCAGTTAATTTTCCAGTTTGGTATTATTGAAAAAATGCAGAGGCTTTTTTAGTTAAACGTCACAGATTCTTTTAAAAGAAGATAGTCCGGCCCCATTTCGCGTTAGTAAATTAATGATTACCGCCATACTCATTTATAAACCAATTCCAACCAGTATAAATTCAATACACTGATCACGGATCTACAAACTGATTAACGCCTTACTGTATACTATGTGAAGTGGCACAACCCTCTATCAGTTGATAGGGCTATAATAGGTGCCGCAAGAACTAAGGTTATAAGATGGTTATAAGATGAATTGTCGTTTAGGCTGTGGTGCATGTTGCATAGCGCCGTCTATTTCCACCCCTATTCCTGGTATGCCAGATGGAAAACCCGCAGGTGTTAGATGCATACAGTTAGATGATAGCAACTTATGTAAATTGTTCGGCCAGCAACAAAGGCCTGCCGTATGTGGATTGTTTGCGGCAACCGAAGATGTTTGTGGAAAAACCGATACTGAGGCTCTGTGGTTAATTAGCTCTTTAGAGGCGGCTACCAGCTAACTAAACCTTTAAAAATCGTCGTTCAAATATTTATTTACGGATCGTTAATCAATGCAGTTAACTCGTTACACCGATTATGGCTTAAGAACGCTGATGTATTTGGCGCTGCACTCCGAGCGCGAGACGCTTTTCCGTATCTCAGAGATCACAGAAGTATTTGACCTGTCTGCCAACCATATTTCTAAAGTTGTACATCATTTAGGTAAGTTAGGTTATTTGCAAACGGTTCGCGGCAAGAGTGGTGGTTTTAAGCTTGCTAAGCCAGCTACAGATATCAATATAGGCCAAGTGGTACGTGCTTTAGAAAACTCTTTGGCGCCTATCGACTGTAGTAAGCCGTATTGCTTGTTTACCCCAGCTTGTAAGCTTAAGGGCGTATTAGGTGATGCTGTAAATGCTTATTTGGCTGTGCTAGATGCTTATACTCTAGATATGATAGTAACAAATAAGCCAGAGCTTAAGTCGTTACTACCAGACCTCTCTATCTCAATCTTGCAGTAGAACATCCCTTGATTTGGTGGCGACACGTTGCGGTAATAACTGCGAGGTGTGCACCAAATCAATATTAGCGCTCTGTAAACGATGCAGGTTCTTATTGAGAAACTCTACCGTTTCTGGATAGGGGTGGGCTATGACCACTATATTGCGTTTAGCATGTGCCAAGGATATTGCATGGTTAAATTGCTTTTCTAATCCAGCTGGCGTTTTATCGTTATCTAGAAAAATCTCCCTTCTTAGCAGTGGTACGCCCATTGATTCCGCCACCGCACCTGCTCGGGTATATTTGGTCGTCATGCTATCGATAAAATATAAATTGTGCAGCTGTAATGACTCCATGACCCAGCGCATAGGGCTATTTAGCTGGGTCAGCAAACTTCCCATATGATTATTGGCGCCACTGGCATTAGGCACACTATGAATTGAAGCGCTTATCTGGGCCTTTAGCTCTGTTTCGGTCATGGTGTTCGTCAAAGCGCCCGGACCAATCGCTTTACCATTAAGCGCTTGCATAGGTAGGTGGACTAAAATCTCATTTCCTTGCTGATGTGCCTCAAGGGCGAGACTTTTTCCTAGCGGTGTGTGTGGCAAAATTGAAAGTGTAATATTGGCGGGTAGGCTCAACACCGCTTTATCAGATTGTCGATATCCAATATCGTCAATGATGATGGCCATTTTGCTAGCGAATACGCTTGAACTTGGTAACAATAAAAAAATGAATAATAGAAGGTAGCGCACTGGTTATTATTTTTCTGCTTGAATCCATGCAATAGCCGAGTTGACCAATTTATCTTGAGCAACAGACTCACGGAGTGAATTTGACTCGATTATAGGCATACTTTCCCCATCCGATACAGCCTCTAACTCGATTTTTATATCAGGTTCAATACCTTTAGAGTTAATGTCTTTACCATTTGGCGTCGTGTATTTGGCAATAGTCAGCTTAATTGCATTGCCATCCATTAGGGTGGGGATCAGACTTTGTATCGTGCCCTTACCGAAACTCGTCTGGCCTATTAACTTGGCGCGACCATTTTCTTGTAATGCAGCTGCTAGCACTTCAGAGGCGGAGGCGGAGCCTTTATTGATTAATACTGACAGTGGAATATTGGTCGCCATAGTTTGTGGTGAGGCGTAGTAGTCTGAGTTCGCATCAAAAAATCGCCCCTCAGTAGCAACTATCCGCCCTTTGTCGAGAAAGATATCGGCGATAGTTATCGCTTGATCGAGCAGCCCACCTGGATTGTTTCGAAGATCGAGAATAATGCCGTTTAGTTTTTCTGATTGCCATGCTGACAGCTGTTTGACCAGTTCTGGAGTGGTATTTTCTTGAAAGCTTGAAAGACGAATATAGCCAATCTGGTTGTCTAGGATCTCTGCTTCAACAGAGTTTATTGCGATAAGACTTGGACTGATGGTGACGGTGTAGTGAGCATCTGAGTTGGCGCGTATCATCTCAAGCTCAATGGGGCGTTTGTCGACACTATGCTGTTTGATTTCTTTGAGAATACTTTCTAATTTGTCAGCGGTAACCAGCTGTTTATTGAGCTTGATAACACGGTCACCCGGTTTTATCCCTGCTGCTTCTGCTGGGGACTCTGCAAAGGGGGTGACTATGGTTATTTGATCATTGTCAGTGGCGATTTCGACGCCAAACCCAAAGTACTCACCATTATTGGTGTCTTGCATATTGCTGAAGGTTTGTTTATCTAGAAAGCTTGAATAAGGATCCAGTTTATTAAAAATCCCCTCAATGGCCGCTTCGATAAGCTCCTCTTCAGTGAGTTTTTGTACATAGTAGGTTTCTATGGTGTCGATAACATCGAGCAGCACAGGGTAATTTACACGGGAGTTATATTGTTGAGTGTGTTCCTGTCCGGATAAGGTTATGGATAAGCCCAGCGCTAAGCCAGCGGTAACGCAACAAAAGTAACGAATTAATTGAGACATATAAACCCCTTATATCGTAAGGGGTTATATGGTCTAACGTTTGCAATACCTTGCAGGATCGACAGCTTGCCCCTTGTGTCTTATTTCAAAGTATAGGCCAGCCTCTGTCTGTCCACCCGATCGTCCGACCAAAGCAATCGACTCTCCCTTGCTTACCGAGTCTCCAGCATTCTTTAATAATGCCTGCGCATGGCCATATAAGCTCATGTAACCTTTGCCATGATCTACAACTAAAACCATACCAAAACCGCGTAACCAGTCGGCATAAATGACCTTACCGCCAGCAATCGCGGTGACATTTTGTCCCTCTGCTGCAGCAATGGTGACACCTTTCCATTTGACCTGACCGGAGCGCCTACTGCCAAAAGCTGATTTTATGCGGCCTTGAGTGGGCCACTTTAATTTGTTACGGCTAGATAGCCCTTCATATGAAGGGTTGTTCTTCATTGCGAGCAGAGCTTGCTCGACCACCCTCTTAAGGCTGGCTTCCTCGATCTGTAGTTGTTCGAGTTTCGCACCGCTATTGCTTAGGGTTCTTTGCAGTTGGGTTAGCGTATTTTGCCGTTGAGACTGCTCTTGGTTGAGCTTTTGAGCTTGTTGCTGTTGTTCAAGCACCAGTTTATTAAGCCGGTTTTGTTGCTCTTGCTGATCAGCTTGAATTTGGTCTAACTCTTTTAAGGTTGTCTGTAACTGATTAATTGAGTCAATGCGCGCGTTATTCAAATATTGATAATACGCCAGTAGTCGTTCAATGCTGGCTGGTGACTGCTGATTTAACAGCATTTTACTGTAATCGTGATTACCGGCCAAATAGGCGCTAGCAAGTTGATTTGAAAGCGACTTTTGCTGTGCTGTTTTTAATTTTTCTAATTGAACCTGTTTGCTGTCTAGTGCTGCAATTTTCTTATCGGTTTTGCCAAGATCTTGCTTGGTGGTGTTGACTTTTTTTGCCGCTTGAGCAATCGCTTTTTCATCCTCTTTTAATAAAGAAATTAATCGCTCTCTTTGTTTACTGGTGTTTTGAACCGCGGACTGTTGCTTGTTGATCTGCGCTTGAATCGATTTAAGCTCAGACTGACGACGCTCTAGATCAGTGGCGTTAACCGTTAAAGGAAGTGATAGAAAGCCAGCAATGATGCTGGCTTTTATAAAAAATCGAATGTTCACGTGTTAGTTTTTACTCTTTGATTTTTATTATCGCGCGGCCTGTCATCTCTTCAGGCACTTCTTGTCCCATCAAGGTTAACATAGTCGGCGCTAAATCACTCAAACGTCCGCCTTTTTCTATCTCTGCGTCACGCCCTACATAAATTAATGGCACTAGCTCGCTGGTGTGTGCAGTATGAGCTTGGCCAGTTGACTCATCGGTCATCTGTTCTGCATTGCCGTGATCGGCGGTAATCAAGCATTCTCCACCAACTTTATGCAGTGCTTCTACAACACGACCAATACAGCTATCTACCGCTTCACAGGCTTTAACTGCAGCATCGAAGTTACCAGTATGGCCGACCATATCACCGTTGGGATAGTTACAGATGATGACGTCATATTGAGTTGACTCAATGGCCGCTACTAGCTTGTCGGTTAACTCAGTAGAACTCATCTCTGGCTGTAAATCATAAGTCGCGACTTTGGGTGACTGGATCAAAATACGATCTTCTCCCTCAAACGGCTCCTCTTTACCACCGTTAAAGAAGAAGGTCACATGGGCATACTTCTCCGTTTCGGAAATACGTAGCTGAGTGAGATCTCGCTGTTGCAATGTCTCGCCTAAGGTATTAACCAGGTCACTTGATGGGTAAGCGATTGCAGCCTTAATGTCGCCAGCATATTCTGTCAGCATAACGAAGTTGATTTTTGGCGTCACGGCTCGCTCGAAACCATCAAAGTCAGCATCTACAAAGCTGCGAGTAATTTGACGGGCACGATCGGCGCGGAAATTCATGAAAATCAACGAGTCGTTGTCGGCAAGCGTGGCAATGTTGCCTTGAGCATCAGGAATAACGGTGCTAGCAACAAACTCATCATTTTCATCACGGGCATAAGCGGCTTCAAGCCCCTCAACGGCAGTTGCTGCTTGGTGCAAGCCTTTGCCTTCGGTAATGAGCTCATAAGCTTGTGAAACGCGATCCCAGCGATTATCTCTATCCATGGCGTAGTAACGGCCAATAAGTGAAGCGACCTGACCTGTGCCTAATGTGTTGAATAGTTCTTCAAAGTGAGCCAGGCCAGACTTGGCGCTGCGAGGTGGAGTATCGCGACCATCTAAGAATGCATGTAAGTAAACATTCTTGGCACCACGTTTTACCGCTAGACGGCACATAGCTTCGATGTGATTTTGGTGACTGTGAACGCCACCTGGAGACAAGAGTCCCATTATATGCACTGCACCATCAGCTTTGATTGCTGCATCGACGGCTTCTGTCAGTGCGGGATTGTTATCAAACTCACCATCATCAATTGATTTGCCGATACGAGTGAGTTCTTGGTAAACAATGCGACCAGAGCCAATATTGATATGTCCGACTTCTGAATTACCCATTTGGCCGTCAGGTAAGCCAACATCGAGACCCGAACCTGAGATTAAACTGTGTGGATATTTGGCATTTAACTGGTCTAGAACCGGTGTCTTAGCATGAAAAACAGCATTTTTCTGTGTGTTTTCACGGTAACCCCAGCCATCGAGGATCAGCAGTGCCAGTGGGCGCTTGCGTGTCGTCATGGTAGTACCTTTAAGTTTAAAAAAATAAGATTTAAATCGAAATTGGTTAAATATTACTACCAATTACGGTCACGCATAAAGAAATTTACCTAGATTGCCGTTATCGGATTGCGCTATTGCTGCCATATAAGTACGCAGACGCGTCGCCACAAGCGTGACTAACATTCTGTATTCTGCCTCAAGCGATGGTATACTCTGTGCCCTCATTATATTTGGCCCTAAAAATAGTAGGCAGTTAACGATGCAAGAATATATGGAATTTTTTAAAGCGAACCCGATGTTAAGTTTGGCTTGGGTTGGTTTGTTCGTCGGACTTATCGTTGTAGTGTTTAAGTCTAGCGTTTCTAAAGTTAAAAATGTTAATCATCAAGAAGCAACATTGCTGATGAATAAGCAAGACGCGAAAGTCGTTGACGTGCGCGGAAAAGAAGAATTTAAGAAGGGTCATATAGTTGGCGCAATCAACGTGCCGCTAGCCGATATAAAAAATAATCAGCTGACTGCCCTTGAAAACTCAAAAGCGAGTCCCATTATAATGGTATGCAACGCTGGCATGACTTCGTCTCAAGCTGCTCAGCTGATGGTTAAGCACGGTTTTGAAAACGTGAACAACCTGAAAGGTGGTATGGGTGAATGGCAGTCAAATAATTTGCCTGTTTCAAAAAGCAAAAGATAGAAGTGTTAGTGTAGCCATTGCTTTTTTGTTGAGTTATTGATTAGAGTGTTAGCTCTCAACTTATTGTGGTTACCGGCATTGAACTGAGGGAGCGTTCCCTCCAAAAAAGCGTCTGTTGACTAAATAAATCAAAAACTGGGACAGTAAATTAGGTGTTTACCTGGCTTACCAAGCCCTGAGACTGGCTCTTTTGAAGTAGCCTCATTAACATATTTTAAAGGTAGGATAGTATGGCTGAAGTAGCAAACAACGAACAACAAGGTCCACAATTCAACATTCAACGTGTTTACACAAAAGATATCTCTTTTGAAACACCAAACAGCCCAGCTGTTTTCCAAAAAGAGTGGAACCCAGAAGTTAAGCTTGATCTAGATACTCGCAGCAACAAACTATCTGATGACGTATATGAAGTTGTACTGTCTTTGACTGTTACAGCTAAGAACGGTGAAGAAACTGCTTTCCTATGTGAAGTTCAGCAAGCGGGTATCTTCGCTATCGCTGGTCTTACTGAACAGCAGCTAGCTCACTCTCTAGGTGCATACTGCCCTAACGTTCTTTTCCCATATGCTCGTGAAGCAATTGGTAGCCTAGTTAGCCGTGGTACTTTCCCACAACTAAACCTAGCGCCAGTTAACTTTGACGCACTATTTGCTCAGTATGTTCAACAGCGTCAAGCTGCTGCAGCTGAAGCACCAGCAGAAGAAGCTAACGCTTAATCGCATGAAAAACACTGCCGACATTACGGTACTGGGGGCGGGCTCTTACGGGACCGCCCTTGCCATTTCTTTAGCGAGTAATGGCCACAGAACCATGCTTTGGGGCCACGAACCCGAGCACATTGAAAACCTGAAAAACGACAAGTGTAACGAAGCGTTTTTACCGGGTATTCCGCTACCAGACTTGCTGATCCCTGAAGCTGACTTGGCTACTGCGCTAGCTGCATCAAATAATGTACTAGTGGTCGTTCCTAGCCATGTATTTGGTTTGGTGCTTAGCCAGGCGAAGCCGCTTTTGCGTAATGACTCTCGTATTGTATGGGCAACTAAAGGCTTAGAGCCTGAAACTGGCCGTTTAATACAAGATGTTGCCCGTGAAGTGTTAGGCGATGAGTATCCATTAGCTGTGTTATCGGGGCCGACGTTCGCTAAAGAACTTGCAGCAGGCATGCCGACTGCGATTTCGATTGCGGGTACCGACCCACAATTCACTAAAGATTTAGTTGAGTTGTTACATAGCCCGAAACGTCTGCGTGTTTACGCCAATGATGACTTTATTGGTCTGCAATTGGGCGGCGCAGTTAAAAACGTTATCGCGATTGGTGCAGGCCTTTCTGACGGTATCGGTTTTGGTGCGAATGCTAGAACGGCGCTTATCACCCGTGGTTTAGTTGAGTTGACTCGACTAGGTGAAGCGATGGGGGCACAAGCCCCTACCTTTATGGGCATGGCAGGACTTGGTGATTTGGTACTAACGTGTACCGATAACCAGTCTCGTAACCGCCGCTTTGGTTTAGCATTGGGCAAAGGCTCAGATGTTGAAGCTGCTCAGAAAGAGATCGGCCAAGTGGTTGAAGGTTATCGCAATACAAAAGAGGTTTACACGCTAGCTAAGCGTTTAGGCGTCGAAATGCCGATTACCGAGCAGGTTTACCAAGTCCTTTATAAGGGCAAGTCTCCGGTTGATGCAGCCAAAGAGCTACTTAGCCGTGAACAAAAGTCTGAGACGTCGTCGGCAGAATAGTTTTGCTGTTATTAGGTTGAACAATTTGTTCAGTTGATTGAAAACCGAAGCCTAGCTTCGGTTTTTTGTTTTTAGCGTATTCTCTAGTCGGCATAAGTACTTCTCTTTACAGATGCCACTTTAATGCCACCCATGGTGTAGATGTTGATAGTGGCATAAGTACTTATATGTACAACTACCACTTCTTGCCATCCATGGCGAAGATGGCATAAGTACTTCCATGTACAACTACCATTTGATGCCATCCATGGTGTAGATGTTGATAGCGGCATAAATACTTCCATGTACAAATAACAATGCTAAAATAGCGCCCTATTTTATGCCTTGCGTTTACAAGCGTTCGGCAAAGTTTTTTTAGGAGTTTTCGAGTGAAACATCATGACGTCATCATTATTGGTGCTGGAGCTGCTGGGCTTATGTGTGCGGCTACTGCAGGTTACCGTGGCCGTGATGTATTAGTGCTCGATAACGCTAAACAAGCGGGCCGCAAAATCCTGATTAGTGGTGGTGGCCGTTGTAACTTCACCAATCAAAAAGTTGAGCCTGCAAACTTTATTTGCGGTAACGGCCACTTTGTAAAATCTGCATTAGCTCGATATCGTTCAAGTGATTTTATCGAACTGGTTGAGCGCCATGGCATTGAGTATCATGAGCGCGATCATGGTCAGCTGTTTTGTAATGACTCTGCTAAAGAGATCGTTACCATGCTGCTTACCGAGTGTGAGTGGGCTGGCGCGCAGATTAAACTACGCACTGAAATCAGCGCGATAAGTAAAAATGCCGATGGCTTGTTTGAAGTGCAAACCGATAAAGAGCAATACAGCTGTGAATCACTGGTTGTGGCAACGGGCGGTTTATCAATGCCAAAGCTAGGTGCATCGCCGTACGGCTACCATATTGCAGAGCAGTTTGGCTTAAGGGTGTTGTCGACTCATGCCGGGCTCGTGCCTTTTACTTGGCATAGTGACCAAAAGCAGCGCTTTGAACCGCTATCGGGTATTGCCGTACCCTGCACCATTACCGCAAAAAATGGCACTCAATTTAGTGAAGCTCTGCTATTTACCCACCGTGGCTTATCTGGCCCAGCGATTCTACAAATCTCTAATTACTGGAACCCAGGTGAGGCGATAAGTATCAACCTTCTTCCTGGCGAAGATGTGCGTGCCAAGATTGAGCAAGCGCTTGAAGCGAGTCCAAAGCAGAGCCTACGTAATGCCTTGTCGCAATGGCTACCAAAGCGCTTGGTTGAAGTATTATTTGAAGAGGCGCTGCTTAACAAAGCACTCAATCAGCTGATACATGTCGAGCGTGAGCAGTTGGCTGTCGATCTTGAGGCTTGGACATTGGTAATGAATGGCACCGAAGGCTATCGCACTGCAGAAGTCACCCTGGGTGGCGTCGATACTAATGATCTATCATCTAAAACCATGGAGGCAAAGTCAGTCTCTGGTCTATACTTTATTGGCGAAGTAATGGATGTAAGTGGTTGGTTAGGCGGGTTTAATTTTCAGTGGGCCTGGAGCTCAGGCGTGGCTGCAGGGCAGGCTGTGTAGTTGTGTGTAGAGACAATAAAGTTTGCCCGTAATGGCATTTTTAGGCCGTAACGTTTCTATCCTAGTGTTGTTGTCGTTTCTTCACTATCTCTTCATTATCTCTTCATTATCTCTTCAGGGTATCTAAGCTTAGTAGGTTAGATACCGATTAACACTCCTTTTAGCCTCTATATTCGCTGGCTTTCTTATCTCGTTAGATAGCAATCAATCTCTTCGCTTTCTCGGTTACACGTAGTTATTTTTATTCTTTTTAATCAATTATTTAAGTGTTTTATTTTTCTTCTGCTCATTTGCTGCTAACAAAATAAGTGGTGCGTCTGAGCTGGAACCTTAGTTGTAATGGCATTTTTGAACACTCAGTTGTTATCAATGGCGCCATCTTGTGTCAAACTTGTTATAGCAGATTGCGAAAACTGGTAGTGTGTTGGTGATGATGTTTTGCCGATATATTCGTAGTGACTGATGTGAAAAGGATATTTTCAGATGCCTACTTTAAGTGCCAAGGTGATTTATTATGTGCAGCTCGATTCAGCTTTATGGGCTGTAACGGCTGATGGCCAGTGGGCCATGGTTTTACCTCATCAGCTCCAGTCGGACCTGCCTATCTACACTCTCAGCCCTGAGCAATTGCAAGTGAGTGCCAACGGTGAACTCTTCAGTGTCATCGACGGAACCAGGGTATTCATTCCTCAAAGTATCAGCAGCAATATCAGTAAAGAAAGTGATGCTACACATGCGCAAACTGAGCACCAATCTACTACCAATAATCAAAGTGAATCAACTAGTGAGCAACAAGGTGTAAATTTTTTCTATCAGGTAGTTAAATCAGGCAATGATGCTGTAATTGCTGATTCAGGCTTTAATACCCAGGGCGATAGCTTAGTAAAATCCACTGATAGTCAGTTTAATGCTAATCAACAAGACTCATTTGTACCTATCATTCTCACGGTTGAATTTGCCGATATTGATGGTTACATCAATCAATTCGAATCTCCCAGCACCGGCTTATCGGGTCAAGCGACCAATGCGTTAGACGGACAGGTTCTAGAACTAATAATTGTTGATAGTCTCGGTTTGCAGCAAAGTTTTGAGGTGGTCGCACAGGAACAACGGTGGCAGTTACAAAACGTTGACTTTCAACATTTTGCTGAAGGGGACCTAACCGCGACCATTACGGCCATTACTTACCCTGGTGATGTGACCAATGGCGTCGATAACAGTATTAAAGATACCCAGGCGCACATCTCGATAGAGGTCGATACCGGGCGCGATACCGTGCTTAATGAGCGCGAAATGTTGCGTGTCGATATGACTGGTGTCGCTAAAAATATTGAAGAGGGTCAAAGCGTCACCGTCGTTGTGACCGACATAAATGGCCAACAACTTTCATTTGTGACATCAATTCTCGATGCTGCCTGGCAATTAGAAGATAAAGATCTCTCTAGTCTTGCTGATGGTCCGCTCATCTTTAGTGTCGATGCGACAGACATTGCCGGTAATCCTGCCAACGCCACAGGTGAAGCCTATAAAGAGAGCCAAGCGTCAATTACCATCGAAGCGATAGATAATGATGGGGTCTTGAATCAGTTTGAGGCGCCGCAGTCTGTGCTTGTTGGTCTGGTTCACAACGTCGAAGATGGCCGCCCGGTTGAAGTTGCAGTTACCGACAGTAATGGCAAAACATTACTGTTTAGCAGTGTGGTTTTAAATGGAGTATGGCGTTTAGAAGGCGTTGATTTGTCATCTCTTGCAGATGGTGAGTTGAGTCTAAGAGCGATAACATCAGATTTAGAGGGCAACATTGGTGTAGGTACTGGCAGTGTTACCAAAGATACTCAAGCCTCTATCACGATCAGTATTATCGACGACGATAATGTGATTAATGCTGCTGAGTTGCAGTTCGTAAAAGTACAAGGTGTTGTTAATAACGTCGAAGATGGTGCTGTGGTTAGTGTGACTCTTTTTGATGGTCAAGGTCACAGCGAGATGGTAGAAGCTGTTGTTGTTAGTGGCCTGTGGGTCATAGAAGATATTGAGCTGAGCGATTTTGCCGATGGGCAACTCTATGCCACGGCTGACGTGGTTGATTCAGCTGGTAATCCGGTGACGACCAATACCAGTATCAATGTCGATACTCAAGCCACGATTACCATTGAGGTCGACACCGGAAGCGATACCGTAATCAATACGCGTGAAGCGGTGTCAGTCGCGATGTCAGGCTCTGTCACTGATATCGAGGATGGCCAGAATGTCGTTGTGATTGTGCGTGATGTGAATGGCGATAGGTTGATATTTCGTACTACAGTCGTTGATGGTAAGTGGCAATTAGATGATGTGGATCTTTCAAGCTTAAGTGACGGTGAGCTTAACTTTACTGCGTTATCTTACGATGTTGCGGGTAACCCTGCTGCAGGATTTGATGGAGCCTATAAGGAAACACAAGCGGCGATCACGATTGAGGCAGTTGATGATAATGGCTTACTGAATCAAATTGAAGTTTACACATCCACTTTAGCGGGTGAAGTGTTCAACGTTGAAGATGGCCGTCCAGTTGAGGTATCGGTTACAGATAGTAATGGTAACACCTTAGTTTTTAGTAGCGTAACCCGCAATGGTACTTGGCTGCTTGATGGTATCGACCTGTCATCACTTGCTGAAGGCGAGTTAACGCTAAGGGCAGTGACCTCAGACTTTGAAGGTAATATTGCCATCAATAGCAATACCATCATCAAAGATACATTAAGTGAAGTGACGATAACGTTTGTCGATAGCGATGATGTGATTAACGCCAATGAACAGCAGCTCGTTCATGTGCGCGGTAGCGTTAGTAATATCGAAGATGGCCAGACTGTGAGTGTTATTTTTAGTGATGGCCTAGGTAACGAGCGCAGCTTCACTACCGTTGTTATGGCGGGTCGGTGGGAGCTGACTGGCGTTGATCTATCTGGCTTTGAGGATGGTAGTCTAAGCGCTACGGTGTCAGTTGAAGATTTAGCAGGTAACGTAGCCACGGCCAGCGATACCATAGCGGTGGATATTTTAGCCTCTATTACCATCGAGGTTAATACCGGAGCTGATAACGTCATTAATGCCAGTGAGCAGTTAGTGCTGGATCTCTCTGGTGTCGTTACTGATATTGAAGATAATCAGCAAGTCACGATTACTGTGACTGACATTAACGGTAAAACGTTATCTTTTACCACAAGTGCTATTGATGGGCGTTGGCAGATAGACGATGCCGATATCTCTACGTTAAGCGATGGTAATTTAAGCTTTGTGGCTAGCGCTACCGATATAGCGGGTAACTTAGTGGCGGCTAATGTCGCAGCCGCTAAAGATAGCCTAGCCAGTATCAGTGTTGAAATTGTTGATGATAACGGCTTAATCAATAGCTTTGAGTCGACAAATGCCACACTCGCAGGAACGGTCACTAATATCGAAGATGGTCGACCTGTAACCATAACTCTGGTTGATATTAACGGTAAAATCGCAACCTTTAATGCCGTAGTGGTCAATGGTGAATGGCAAGTTCCCAATGTCGACCTGTCGATATTTGCCGATGGGCAGCTGTCCTTACAGGCGGTGACATCTGATTTAGCGGGTAACCCCGCTATTGGAACAAACAGTGCCACCCTCGACACTCAAATCAGTATCGATATCGATACCGGAGTCGATGGTTTTGATGCTGGGCTGTTTATCTATGGTGTTGAGAAATCACTCGGTGGTGTCACAACGGGTGTAGAAGCTGGCCAAACCGTCGAGCTGACCCTCACTGATGGCAGTAACACTTTAACCTTTACCACCCTCGTTGAGGTGGATGGTAGCTGGTTGTTTTCTGGGATAGATGTGACAGGGCTAGATCGTCAGGGGTCATGGGCGCTCAATGTTAATGTTGATGATGCATCAGGCAATAGTGCTGATGACGCGATGCCAACACTACTGGTTCCGCCAATCACTTCGTTATATGAAGTAATCCTCAATATCAGTCCCAGTGACAGCGCCACTATTCCTATCGAGATCTTTGACGCCGCTTTGGCGATAACGGCAGAGCAGAGCAGGCTATTAACCCTGACCTCTGAGGGGCAAGCGTTAAGTATCAATGTTGCTGCAGATGGGCAGTCATTTATTCTCACTCGTTTAGGTGATGGTAAAACGGTGATGACGGCAAGCTTATCCGGAACCGACTTAAACGTGTCTTTGTTTCAGCCAATGGATGAGTTAAACAATACTAATGCACTGAGTTATATCCGCTTAAGTGGTTTACAAACTGACAGCGATGGCACCACTGAAGAGATTATTACCTACGCAGTGCTGAATATATTAGATGCTCGTCCCTTTGCGTTTGATGATCAAGATTTTGTTATTGAAGATACGACAGCAGTAGGTTCTTTTTTAGGTAATGATTACACAGTAGAAGGGCCATTAACGCTGACGTCTATCCATTTCGACGGTACCGATTACCCGGTCATATCGGGTACACCTACCGTGATTTCTACGTCGCAGGGAAATCTCACGATTCAATCCAATGGTAGTTGGAGTTTTGATGTTGCAGGCAGCCTTGATAACACTCAGCCACAAGTGGTGGAGCTGGTATATACAGTATTGGACTCTGACGGTAGTGTTGCCACTGCAAATGTCACTTTTACCGTTGTTGATGGTGCACAAGGTGAAATGCTTGATGTTATCGGTGCTAATCAAGAGGCTGATATTGATGCGAGTCCACAGGTAACCTATAAAACATTTAGCATTAGTGCAGGCTCCGACATGCTGCAAGCTAACACGATTCGATTTACCGCTTTAACACCGTTTCAGTTACAAAACCAAGGCTTAACAAGCAATGGCATCGCACTTCAATTTGTACTGTCCAATGATGGTAAAACATTAACGGCCATCACAGATGAAGCGGTACCTATCACGGTGTTTACTATGGTGCTATCGGCAACGAATGTGGCTGATGATCTGAGTGTTGATGCCAACTTCACTCAGTTTGCTCCTCTTGACCATATTGGAAGCAATGTGGTTGAGATTATCACTCAAATTACAGCGCTGGATCTGGATGGCACGGAAATTAAGCAAGGCGCATTAACCTGGAATGTGAGCGACGGCCATTCACCAGAGCTTACTAATATTACTCAGCTTACGTTTGAAGAGAATTTACTGGTGGGCGCCCCCGTTACACAGAGCGGCACATTTGATGTGTTGGTCGGGAGTGATGCCGTGTCGGCGGTGTCATTTTCAGCTACGGTTCAGCAGCCAAAACTCACGGTGGGAGGTATCGCACTCCTGTACAGCTTAAGTGCCGACGGGTTAACGCTAACGGCACACTTGGGTAACGCTAATGATCCGGTATTTGTGATTGAGCTGAGTGAAAGTTGGAGCTCAAATGCTGATAGCTTAAATCAAAACTATGACTTCACCCTGTACCAAGCCTTCGACCAGACGCTAAGCGAAGATATTGATTTTAGCCTGTTAGTGTCTGACTTTGATGGTGATGTGTCTACAGCGACGTTGACCGTCACCGTAAAAGATGCTGATGCCGCATCCATTAATGATATTAGTCTCAACGTGAGTGAGCAGCCTTCGGTCACGGCTTATGACAATACTGCCGTAGGTTCTTTCAATATAACCGCCAGTAATGACCCCATTATCGATATCGCATTTAGCCTAGTTGATGGCGCTGAAGTGAAAAATGCATCGGGTGTCACATTGACCCAAAATGGCTCCAAGCTTTTTTGGGTTGTAAAAGATGGTGGCGCTTCAATCGATGCAGTGACGGAAGAGGGCCAGTTGGTCTTCACCATGCAATTACCCGCCAACATAGTGATCGATCCCGAAACGGCGGGCACGGTTACGATAGACTTTAACTTACTCGGACCGATAGACCATTTAGGAACCGCAGATCTATTTGATACGCTTAAGGTGACGGTCGATATCCGAGATAGCGATAATACTCTCTCCTCTGCTGAGGTATCTGTTGATATCTATGATGGCAAGAGTGCAATTTTACCTGATGCGCTGCAGCTCAACATTAATGAGGGGAATCTAACGAGCACAACCCCTATCTCGACTTCACAAGTGTTATCGACCTCGTCGGGAAGTGACAGTATCACCGAGATAACCCTAACCGACAGTTTCAGTTTTGCTACCTACTATAGTGGTGGGGAAAAGGTGTTGCTCAACACCACGGCTAATGGTGATGGCTGGTATGTGGGGACGCGTGAAACGGGTGGAGAGGAGGTATTTCAGATCCGTTTTAACGCCAACGGTAAAGTGGAGTTCAAACAGTTTAGGCCTTTTGACCATGCAGATGCTAGTGGCGAAAATCGCTTAGACCTGCAATTTGAAGTGAATGCGATTGATGCGGACCACGATAAGTCAGCAGCCCAAACAATAACCGTTACCGTTACCGATGATATTCCAGAAAGTACCGCTAAAACGTTAGCGTTTTTTGAAGCGGTAAATGAAGTGTATAGCGTGCAAATGTTTTCTCAAGTAGAGCAGGGAGCAGATGGCGCCAAGGTGACAGATATCAGCTATAAAGGGGTTTCTTACGCGGTTGGAACGACGATAGAGCTATTTACCGATGCTAACCCCAATGCGGTTAAATACGGTGAGCTGGTGGTTGATGAAAATGGTTTAGCGACGGTAACAACGCTTGAGTTTGCCTACAATGAGTTACAGTTTAGTGAAGATGTATTGTTGGAAATTACGGATACCGATGGTGATATCACCACCGATACGCTGACATTAATTGCTAAAGATGCACAAGGCTCAATTACCGTCTTTAATACCGACTTTATTGAAGATACTAATACCGTTTTTGGTGTCGAAGCCAAGCCCGGTGACATAGACGAAAGTGAGTTTATTCTTAGCATGGTATTTGATGCCGCAGCCCTCCAGGGCGGTATTTTGCTGCTTAACGGCGTAGAGGTACCCAAAAATGCAGATGGTAATTACATCCTGTCTATACTGAACGGTTTGCTGCAGGAAGATCCACTGACTCGAGTGGCCATACCCAATGGTGATTTAAGCTATCAACCTGTAGAGGATGGATCTGATGCGACCGCCAATGCCTCTTTTGTCATCACCGTTAATATCGCAGGCAAGCCGCCTATCACTACGACCGTTCCTATTAATGTGGAGTCAGTTGCCGATGTGCCCTTGTGGGACGCGTCTAGCGAGTTTATTTATTCGGTCAATGAAGATGCAGCCAGCTTTAATATTAAACTGAGTGCGACATCAAAAGATGAAATGGGGGCCGATGCTCAAGGCTCCGAAACAGTGACGTATGTCATCGATAATATCAGCGCGGGGCTAACGCTTGTCGCGATTGGACTGACAATCACTAACGGAATGTCAATTAGCCAGCTCCAGCTAGATAACCTGCTGGCAACCGTGGGTGAAAATCTAGCCGGTGAATTTAGCTTTACCGTGCAGGCGAGAGCCACAGAAAATGACAACAAAGACACAGCACTGAGCACACTTGAGACCGTGACTATTGATGTGACTCCTGTTGCTGATAAACCCACGCTAACCACTGAAGATATTCGTAGCGATGAAGATGCACCGATATTGCTCAAATCGGTGGTCTCTGGCGCGCTAACGGATAATTCAGGCTCTGAAATTTTAAGCTATGAGTTCACTCTGCCTGACGGTTGGTCTATCGACTCCCCCTCGGCCACAATGAATGGCAACGTGTGGACGGTATTGGCGTCAGAAGTTGACTCCGGGCTGGCCAAGCTGCTGCCAGCTGCTGATGCGAGTTCAGCAAATCTTGGGGATTTTTCAATAGCAGTAAGAAGCTTTGCGACTGAAACCTTACAAGATGGTGTCGAGCCCGCTGATGGCATTATTAATCCTAATCCTCGCTATAGCGATGTGGAACAAATAACGATTACATTAACGGGTGTTGCCAATGATAGGCCTGTCATTAATGGCGACCCCAATGTTTGGACCATAGATAACAATACTGGCGTCATATCGAATGTGGTTGATTTCAATGAAGATCAGCTAATTCCGTTAGATTTCACAATCGTGACATCTGATGATGATGGCTCAGAGTCGTTAGATCTGCGAATTTCAGGTTTACCGGATGGGGTTATATTCGTTGATGCCAGTGGTATGCCTGTAAATCTACCTGTCGTCGACTTTATTAATAATCAACCTGTGTATGGCGTTTCTGCGGCGCTACTAGCGAGTTTGAGTCTAAAACCTGTTGAAGACTTTAGTGGCCAAGTGAGCTTGACCATATTTGCACAAAGCACCGAGTTAGATGGTGATTCAGCCGACTACCAGTTAACGCTTAATATCGAGATAGTTCCGGTGATCGATGAGAATGCAGGATCGCTTTCAACGGTGAGTTACGGCTTTGAAGATCGGGCTATTCCACTAGACTTTACCCCAAATCTGAATGTTGATATCGATGGTAGTGAGACCATTACGGGCTTGATTATTCCTTTTCAAGGGGCTGGTGGCTTTATTTTAACCTTAGATGGCTCACAGGTAACGATTCCTGTTTCAGGTTTAGATGTCAGCACCTTAGTCGACAGTACTAGCCCAACATTAGCCGCTTTACTTAACTCAGGGCGACTCGCTGCTGTACCACCAGAAGATGCCGATGGTAGTTTCTCTTTTGATGTGAGCTACCAAGTCACTGATACCTCGCAAACGGGCGTACAGGTTAGCGAGTATGTTTCTTCTCAAGTTATCGTATTGGTCGATGCTGTTGTTGATTTTACGACTCACCTACAGAGCGAGCTGCCAACCCTAGTGAGCACCGATGGCTCGGCGATAAATTTAACGGGTCAGGCACTCTTTTTCGATGGTGATATCGATGGTTCAGAGGTGCTGGATTATGTCGTCATCATAGTGCCAAGTGGCGACGGCTGGTATGTATCACACCCCAATGGTGCGATTGATGATGGTGATGGGCGCTGGATTATACCTGTTAGCGGCATGACCAGCGATACAGTGCAAGAGTACGCGCTAGATGTGTTGGCTGGTGCGACGATTATTAGCGAGTTTGCTACCGGTTTAAAGCAAGTCACTGTAGAAGCGAGAGTATTAGATCGTGATGACCCAGAAATCATCAGCACTAACTTTTTTGTGCGCTTTGATCAAGGCGCGCCAGATAGTCAGGCAACAGCCGTTGGATCGTTACAGTTAACGCCGGTTGATGCCATAGAAGATACGACCATCGACTTTTCCGGTCATTTAAATCAATTGCTTAGCCCTGATAATAATGACATGATTAGCTTTAGGATTTTAGCTTCAGATTTACCTGAAGGCGGCTATTTTAGTGGTAGTGATGTCAAGGCGGTGTATGACTCCACTGGTGAGAACGTGATTGAGTATGTGTTTACCACCGCCTCGCTTAGCAGTCTTAAGCTACACAATATTCGCGAAGACTATGCCGGTGAGCTGAATATTCCTATCCGTATAATCGCCACCGATACAGTGAGTGGTGATACTAGAATTGATGATTCTCAAAGCCTTGAGATTGAGATTACCCCAGTTGCTGATGGTGTGAGTGTCGAGGTGGCCAATCGCGTCATGCTTGAAGATAGTCCAGTTCCACTTGGGATCAGCTTGTTGTTTGATGACCCAGATCCAAGCCCAACAACCGGTGGTTCTGAACAAATTTTGTTTGGCGACACTGCCAACCCGATCACCCTAACTCTACTCGATGGGGGCAGTATTTCTGATAGTACAGGTTTATGGTCGCTCAAGAGCGGAACGACAGATACTTGGGAGTTTACAGGCAATAATATGGCGCTACTGAACTTGTCTTTAGGCTTGTTAGAGTTTGTGCCAACAGAGCACCTCAGTGGTGATTTTAGGCTGAAATTTTCGGCGACCAGTATCGACACCGCGACCATTAATGGCGCAGAGGTAATCGATCAAGCGTCATTTGAAAATACCGTTACCATTGAGGTCACCCCAGTTACCGATGCCGCAGAATTACCCAGTAATACACTGATCCTAACAGGCCAAGAAGATAGTCTGATTGATTTATCTGGGCTGGATTTGCCGAGTCTTGGCTTAATTGACCAAGATGGTTCAGAGGCTATCTATCTTACTGTTCATGGTGTGCCCAGTGGTGCGGTGTTGTATTACCAAGACGGTGCTAACTTAGTACAGCTGCCCAATGAAGGCACTGATGGCGGGAGTTTTAACGGTTCACCAACCTACTCCTGGTCGGTGACTCCAGCTCAGCTGGCTGGGCTTGTATTGCAGCCGCCATTAGATTTCAGCGGGGATATTCCACTCTCTATTCAAGCAATTACTCAAGAATTAGGTACGACAGACTTTGTGACCACAAGTGCAGATATTGTCGTCGGGGTATCACCTGTTGCCGATGGTATCGACATCATTACAGCGCCAGAGAACCAATACACCAGCATTGAAGATGAAGTTATCACTATCGATTTCAATGCCAAAATCAACGAGTTTGATGCTACCGAAGCGATTTTGGTAAAAGTTATCCTGACGTCTAATGATGCCTCTGCGCTAGTGGGCTTAGAAGGAGTAAAAATTGGCGGACAGTTTGTATCCTTTAACTATGATGCCGGTAACGACAGCTATTATGCGCTTATCTCAACCTTAAGCCCGTTAACTCAATTAGCGCTGTACCCTGGCGAACTGGCTTTTGGCAGCTTGGATGTACAACTCGAGCTCTCATCTATCGATAGTGCGACGGTTTTAGGTAGCTTACAAACCGATTTAAGTGCTGCTGAAGTACTTAATTTTGAAGTTGAAATAACGCCAGAGGTTGATGCACCAATATGGACTCAAGTCGGTGATGTTATCGCCACTGACGTCAATAACGTGGCATTAAATCTTGGGCTTGAGCTGCAAAACCCAGCCATTAATGAGACGGGAGTGCTAACCATATACGGTGTACCGGATGGCATGGCGCTATCGTCTGGTAATAAAAACGGCGATAAGTGGGTGGTGGATTTTGATGATGTCGCCACACTAACGATTATTGGTTTACAAGATGGTGACGTTTTAAATCTAACTTTAGATCCTACCGCAGTACTCGGCACCGACACGGCTGAGGGGGTTGTTGAAACCATTACTGTCAGTGTCGATGTTCCTCCGGCCATTTTCTCTAGTTTTATGGCTGGCCCCAGTGCTCTTGATTTGCTTGAGGACCGACGTACTTTACTTGCCGATCGCAGTATAGAAGAGGATCTGCGTGCAGAGTTATTGATGGAGGCCGGTATTGCAGCGCAAGAGACGCGGCTATCTCAGGCGATTAAGCAAAGTGTGAGTCACAGTGGCGAGCCGCAGCATATACATTCTAGCCTTGATCAAGATCTTGAATATGCCGCTGTAGCAGATGATGCGCTATCAAGATTAGTCGATGAAATGACATTATTGAGTCAGCAACCATGATGCAGTTTGAGCAAGAGGTCACCTCAAATCTGATTGCGCAGTTGTGTCAACAACTAGGCCTAGAGTGCTGTGAGCAGATGTTGTTTAGTCACCTATTTATGACTCAAGCTGGGTTATCTCCGGCAGAACTGGTAAGGGCTTGCGATAACGCCGGCATTGAGGCGATAGAGCAAAAACTTGCTCTTGGCAGAATGGCGCTGCCCGCTTTAGTAGTTTCTAAACTGGGGCAACCCGCTTTATTGAATAAAAACAGTAACGATGAGCTACTGCTCACCAATGCCGACGGTTGCCAATCACCGATATCGATTGGCGAATTTAACGCCCAGTTTTATCAAGATAGCTGGCATGTAAAACGGAAAATGGTCACCGATGCGCGCAGCGAGGAGCACCACCTCAGCGTTAAGCGCCACTGGTTACTGGCCGCTTTCGATGAAGTTAAGCCTTTCTACGGTAGTTTTTTGCTTGGCTCGTTAGCGATCAACATATTAGCCTTGGTGACACCGTTATTTACGATGAATGTTTACGACCGCGTGGTGCCTAACCAAGCGATAGATACCTTGTGGGTGTTAGCGACAGGTGCGAGTATTGCTATCTTATTCGACTGGCTCTTAAAGCAAGCGCGTACACGGCTAGCCGATGTGGCAGGTAAGCAGGTCGATATAAAAATGTCGAATATCTTGTTTTCAAAAGTCTTAGGTATGCGACTAGAGCATCGTCCAGCATCGGCGGGTGCATTTGCTAAGCAGTTACAAGAGTTCGATAGTATTCGTGACTTTATCACTTCGGCGACCTTAGTCACGGCAGTGGATCTACCTTTTACCTTGCTGTTTTTAGTGCTGATAGCTTGGCTCGGAGGGTATATGGTCTTAGTGCCTTTAGCCTGCATGTTACTGCTGTTAATGATAAGTTTTGTGATGCAAAAAAAGCTTATGGCTAGCATAGAGCATACGTCACAGCTGTCGACTCAACGCCAAGCCCATCTGATTGAAACCCTTAATCTACTGGTTGAAACCAAGCAGAATAATGGCGAGGCCAAGGCGCAACGCATATGGGACGATACAGTTAATAGCCTTGCTGATTGGCAAAATGAATCTCGAATCGCCTCTAACACCCTGAGTCATAGCGTGATGAACAGCCAGCAATTGGTCACCATAGGGTTGATTATTTCTGGTGTATACCAGATCCACGCGGGTAATTTGAGTATGGGGGGCTTGATTGCCATTGTGATGCTAAGCGGCCGTGCGGCTAATGCAATTAACCAAATCTCTATGCTACTGCTTAAGTTTAAACAGACCCAGTCGGCAATTACTGCCGTTAGCTCTATCCTCGAATTACCACAAGAGCAGCGTAAAGCCAGCCAACCCAGTACGGCGGTAGGTTTTAATGGCGCAGTGTCTCTACGTCATGCCAGCTTTACCTATCCAGATCAACCTTTACCGGCCTTTACAGAGGTGAACATTGAGATTAAACCCGGCGAAAAAATAGGCTTGCTTGGGCCTGCAGGAGCGGGCAAGTCGAGCTTGCTTGCTGTTATCGCAGGTCAATACCAGCTCAGCAGTGGGCAGCTATTTTATAACCGTTTAGAAACAAGGCAGTGGTCGGTTAGTGATATTCGTGAACAGGTTGGCTGGATGTCGCAGCAGCCGGTACTGATTTACGGCACAGTGCTGGACAACCTATTGTTCGGTTTAAAGAAAGTGGATGAAAACCTATTGGCCAACACGATTGTCAGTTCAGGTATCGATAAGCTAATGGATCGACTTGGCAGCGGGCTCGATAGCCAAGTGGGCGAGTTTGGTCGTCAGCTCTCGGGAGGGCAGCGTCAAGCGATAGCCTTAGGCCGAGTGTTACTGCGCCAGCCTAAGCTACTGCTATTAGATGAGCCAACCAGTGCGATGGATGAGCGTTCAGAGAATCAAATTATTGCCTGTCTGTCGCAAGTTACAGAACGCTCGATGGTTATCGCCTCCCATAACCCTAAGTTGTTGGGTCTGTGTGACCGTATTTTAGTGGTGGATAAAGGCAGAATCATCCAGGAGCAAACGCCTGCAGAGATGCGCCAACGTGGCAAGAGCCGCATTAAGGCCGTCAATGTTCGTCAAAAAGGAGAGGTTAAATGAGTGGCCGTCTCCATATAAAACATCTTGAAGGTGCTAAGCGAGCCAACCAATTAATTTTGCTGGTGGTCGCACTTATTATCACGACCTTAATTTGGGCCTCCTTCGCTAAGCTCGAAGAGGTCATAGTGGGTGAGGGTATGGTGGTACCAACATTGGCTGTGCAGCAGATTGAAAGCTTAGATGGCGGTATCTTAAAGCAGGTGTTGGTTAAAGAGGGCCAGTCAGTAACCGCAGGGGAGCCGTTATTGATTTTAGATGAGCTACGTTTTGCCTCGGCCTTCGATGAGGCCAATATGCAAGCGGCAGCACTGCAGCGACAAAAGGCGCGGTTAGATGCAGAGATCGACAGTGTTGTGATCTATGATGCGGCCAGTAATTGGCGCGATAAGGTGCAGATTAATCGACAACCGATCAGCGCACTCGATGTTGCTGTAAGTTCTCGCTCGAAAGCGGTATTCCGTTCTAGGTTGTCTCAGTTGTCATCGCAATTAGAGCAATCGGCGCAGATGATTGAACAAAAAGTGCAGGCCATAGAAGAGGTGCAAATTACCACTCAAGCTCAACTAAGCGGGCTTAAGTTGGTGAAGCAGGAAATCGTTATGACGCGCGAAGCTGTAAGCGAAGGAGCCGTCGCCGAGTTAGAGCTGCTAAAGCTAGAGCGTGATGAGATAAGGCTCAAAGGGGAGTTGTCTGCATCGAGGGCCAACAGCAGGCAGTTACAAGCTGCCCAGCATCAGGCTGAAGCAGAATACTTGACCGTAGGTTTAGACTTTTTGGGGCGCGCAGAAGCTGAGCGCAACGAGGTAATGAATGAGCTCAATGCCCTAACAGAGAGCATTAAAACACTGGCTGACCGTTTAGCCAGAACTAAAATCGTTTCGCCTATAAATGGCAATATAACCAATATATTAGTACGCTCAATAGGTGCGGTAGTAGAGCCGGGCGAGTCGATTATGGGGGTGGTCCCTCAAGATGGAGCACTCATTATTGAAACTCGCATCGCCCCAAAAGATATCGCCTTTGTGCATACAGGTCTTAAGGCTACGGTTAAGTTTACCGCTTATGATTTTGTGATTTATGGCGGCCTCAAAGGTGAGGTGATATACGTCAGCTCTGATGCACAGCAGTTAGATGATGGCACCACTTATTTTGAAGCTCATATTAAAACGGAAGAAAATGTACTTAATGGCTGGCCAATTATATCGGGAATGCAAGCCAGTACCGATATATTAACGGGTGAAAAAACCGTTCTAAATTATTGGCTCAAACCACTATTACGCGCTAAAGCGAATGCACTTCGCGAACCATAAGGTAAGGATACGATGCGACGACTGATACTCATACCAATACTAACATTATCAGCCCAGGTAAATGCGCTGACGCTTGAGGAATCCGTGGCTGAGGCGATCAATCACCACCCGACGATTCTAGAAAAATATGCCAGCTTTGAAGCTGCGATAAGGTATAAGCGTGCCGCAGTAGGAGAGTACTTACCGCAAGTGAAGTTATACGGTGGCGTAGGTTATGAAAACGTGCGTTACAACAGTGGCCAACGTATCGATACCGAACTGGATCGAACTGAAATTGGGCTGCGTGTATCACAACTCATTTTTGATGGTTTTCGTACTACATCGGAGATCGACAGGCTCAATTTTGAGAAAGAAGCCGAGCGTCTAGGGTTGCTTTCTGATGCGGAAAATTTGAGCCTAGAGGTTAGTCGGGTTTACCTTGAGCTATTGATGGCGAACAAAATTGTCGAACTGACAGAGCGCAATATTACCGATCACCAAAAAATACTAAAAAACATCGAATCACGCAAAGATAAGGGGCTCAGTAGTGACTCTGATGTTGCGCAAGTGCGATCGCGTTTAGCCACCAGTCAATCGGGTTATCTTTCTGCACGTAATAATCAAATGGATAAGCAGGCACGTTACTATGATTTAGTTGGCCAAATGCCTAAAGATCTGCACGACCCGCAACCCGATTTTGACTTTGTGCCTACTAGCTTGCCAGATGCGATTCGGTTAGCGATAGAAAATCATCCTGAAATCGATGCTGCAACGCTAGACACGCAAGCGGCTAATGCTCAGTATGAGCGCGAGAAAAGTGACTTTTGGCCTACATTATCCTTAGAGTTGCAAGCAAACAAAAACGATAATATTGGTGGTATTGAAGGTCCAGATGAAGATGCTAGGGCCATGCTGATGCTCAGTTATGACCTGTTTAGCGGGGGGGCGACTACCGACCGAACTGAAGCCGCGTCATGGCGTTATCAACAATCTTTGGCTATCCGTAAGAATACCCAAAAGCAGGTCGAAGAGGGGACTCGTCTTGCATGGAACGCGTACGATTTTATTGGTCAACAACGGGGATTTTATCGTGAAAATGTCGACCAATCGGTAAAGGCTGAGCGGGGTTATACCAAGCAGTTTGAGCTGGGTCGCCGCTCACTGCTTGATGTGTTAGATGCTCAAATAGAAGTCTTTTTAGCGCGTAAGCATTACATTACCGCGCACTACAACTACAACATCGCCGCATATCGCCTTATTAATGCCACAGGCTATTTAATGGAGTCATTCCGTGTCGACACGCCAGAAGCTTGGACGGAGGATAAGTAATATGCGCACTTTACTGACCCAATTATTGTTAGTGAGCTTACTCTTAGTTCAAGGTTGCGCTGATACCGCTGCGCCCTTTAATGTTGAGCCGCAAACCCGAGATCTGCTCGATAGTGATTTAGACGGCGTAATCAACGCTCGTGATAAATGTGCCGCTACAGATAAAGGTTCGGTCATCAATAATGAAGGCTGCCCGAGCCCGACTATGACGGAAAAAGAAGACGTTAGAGTCATTATGTTTGGCTTTGATAAAGACACGTTAAGCCGTGCGCAGGCGAATAAATGGCGCGGTATTATTGCTCGTTTGGCTCAAAAGCAGTCACCATCGCTCTATTTAGTCGGTGATACCAGTGTTGAAGGCAGTGAAGAATATAACCACGCACTGGCGAAACGACGAGTGGATTACATTACCCAACTTGCGATTGAGCAAGGTTTTCCGGCCAGTGCGATAAAAGAAGAGGTCTATTTTAAGCAAAACCACATACCTCAAACTGTTGCTGGGCGAGAGCATCGACTCGTTGCTGTGGCGACATGGCAAGAGTCGGGGACTGCTCAGATGTGGAATATCTATACATCTGAGCGCGCAAAGTGAAACTCAATCCGGCATCGATAACGGCAAAAAAGAGCACTTAGGTGCTCTTTTTTGCTTATCTACAGCCGCATAAAAAAGAGTTAAATAATCACAACTAACATGACTTGATTAGTCATCAATTCCGCGTATCTTGGATGGGTAAGTATTAAGTTTGGTGCAGATTCTTAAGGATGGTAATTGTGCGCATACTGATGATGATTTCTTTGCTGTTGACGCTGACGGCGTGTGACAACGGCGCCAAAAATGTAGCGCTTGGCAGCCTTGAGCGGCAACGTATCGCCCTAACGGCGACAGCCAATGAAGTGGTCGTGGCACTTCCGGTGGCGCAAGGCAGCATGGTGAGTAAAGGGGCTGTGCTGGTGCAGCTAGATGATACATTACAAAAAGCTCAGGTCTCTAAGGCGCTTGCCGATGTGGCACAAGCCAATGCAAATTATCAGAAGCTACTTAAAGGTGCCCGTGAGGAGGAGATTGCAGCCGCTAGAGCGAATGTGTCTGGCGCGCAAGCAACGCAGCAAGAGAGTGAAGCCAATTACCGCCGAATTGCTAGCATGGCAAAAGATAACTTAGCCAGTCAATCCAACCTTGACCGCGCACTGGCAAATCGGGATTTAGGTAATGCCAATCTTGAGAATGCACAGGAGCATCTGCGAGAACTGCTTGCAGGCTCGCGAGTCGAAGATATTCGTTCTGCCGAGGACGTCGTTACCGGTCCACAACAATCGTGACAACCTGGCACACATTCGAACGTTGGAATACGTTCTCGCAGACGGGTGACTATCTCTAGGTTATTACTTTTCATTCATCGCTAATCTGTTGTGCATTTCTTCCTCATTATAGTTTTATACCTAAGTCACTAAAAGGTTAAGTTTTCAGCGTGTCATAGTGGCCTTCTAATAAGTGCGGCATTAAGTCTTAATGGTTTAGGTGATCGCGACTATGTGTTAAGGCTGGCTAACTTGGCTTAGCCAATATTTAAATTGGCTGGGGAGTTGCCCAGTCCAGCGTTTAAATGAGCGCCTAAAGTTATTGTTGTCGGCAAACTGCAGTTGCTTGGCAACGGATAAATTACTCTCACCAGAAATCGCGAGTAGGAAGATAGCTTGTTGCATATTGGCCTGATCTTGTAGCTGCTGAAAGCTGATACCGTAAGCCTTGAGTCGGCGTTTTAATGTTGCAGGACTGAGGCTTAAATGCTCTGCTATCAGTGGCAGTGTATATGATCGTGTCTTTCGCCTTATGAGCAATAAACGGATGGCAGCGGGAAGTCCTATTTGATAATGGGCAGCTTGCCTCTGCTGTTTAACTTGTTGGCGGGCGAGTTTTAGCCCTTGTGAATTCGCCAGCTCAAATGAATGCTGATGTATGTCTGGGTCGTAGCTGATCACGCAGATAGGTTGATTAAATGACAAGTCTTCGCCCAAATATTTGGAGTATTGATCTAATAATTTAGGCGCTGCATAAGGCAGTGAAAAGTGGCCCTGCCAGGTGTTATGGCTTAGCTTTTTATAGGTTGATACTAAACTTGAAAGCGTCAATTCAATAAAAAAGCGCTGCTGGCGCTGAGCACCAATATCTAATTGCAGTAGCAGGTGTTGTAAGTTTTCAGTGCGCCAATGCCACCCTTGCAGCCATGGTTGACTGGCCCAATGGTATTGCTGCCAAAAGTTCTGCATTTGCGCTAGGTCACTGCAGCAAAAAAGACCATTGGTGAGTGAACCGCTTTGCACTGGTAACCATTGCTGGCCGAGTAAAAAGGCTAAATCATCACCACACCATAGCCCCAATGCATTGTCGATTAACGCCATGAGCTGCAAAGGGCTAATTTTGTGATTGGTGAGTTGCAAATCTTGCCTGAAAACCCCCGTTCCTTTCAATAAGCGCTCTACATCGAGTTGTCTATGCTCAAACATTGCCACAATACTGGCGATAAGCAGTTGGCTATCAATACATTTGTCTTGCGCATAAGCAATGGATTGCATCTAGACCGCCTTAGACCAAGGTCTTGCTTGTTTGACGCGCTGCATCTCTTTATTTATCTGGCTTATCAAGTTCTCGGCATCGGCTGGGGCTGACTCTGTATATGGATCATAGTGAACATAGGCACTGCTGGCTTGGCAGCCAAAGCGAGCGATGGCAAGTTGTAGCTCTGCTGTCATGGCTTGTGAGAAGGATGTAGAACAATGTGGTAGTAAAATAATGAACCGGTCGCCAGCAAATCGGCACACAAGATCTTGTGAGCGCAGTTGGCAAGTGAGCATTTGCGCGATATTGGCGAGTAACTTATCCCCTTGATGGAAGCCGTCACGTTGGTTTATCTCAGAAAAATGGTCGATATCAATCATGATCAAGCTTATTGGATTACTGCGATTGAGCGCTATTTGGTGGCGTATTGCCCGGGCATCATAAATCTTTGTCACTCTATCAACGAGTCTGTGCTGGCGGAAAAACTGTTCTCGAGTGCGCAGCTGTTCATTAATGGTGATCTGCTCCTCGCGCCACAACCATAGGCCACCTGTTAGAGTAAGCAAGCCGATGGGCGTAGGCAGCTTTTCAAGAAAGGCGAACCAAGAGGGCAGACTGTGGTTAATAAAAAACTCATCGAGCAGATCCATGTAGCAGCCCAAGCTATAACCCAGTAAACCGAGGATTAGCAGTTGAGTGACTTTGCCTCCCGGACGAGCTTGCAACACGAGTGCAAGCCAACTTAATCCCAGCAGCAGCAAAGCCCCCTCTGTCGCGACATCAAGCCAATCGATGCTACCGCTAACTTTGGTATCGGCCTGTAACAGGCAGAGGCCGAGTAATATGCCGCTAAGCAAAGTGATGCCTAAAGTAAACTTTGAGGTAACAAATTTATGCATGCTGTGTTTGTTCGTGAACTGAGTATTGTGTCTAACGTACTGCTCTTTCATGACGACTTTATGATCCTTTAAGGAGTCAAATGGGCTCAATGGATGTTCTTCATGGAGGGAACTTTTTTAATGTAGCGATAATTCCTAGGCAAATGAAGATGTACTGGTTTGAGTATATTTATTTTAAATACAGCGCTTTAGTTGCAAGGCTCTCGCTTTGTTACTTGCTTCCTTCTTGAGGTTCGCGACTGTTATTGGCAGTCAAATAAGCTCAGTTGCCGGTAAAGTCGTTTAAAATGCCGCTCTTTTTGCCCGGTTCAAATATCAACGTCACGTTACTGTCATCTATCTATTTTAGCTTTGCCTGCAAATCAGCCATATAACGCAAACTAAAATAGGAATTTAACCCCATGAAGCAGCTCGGTTCGCTATCACCGCTCTACCTGGCACTTTTTGCCGCCAGCTTAGTTTTTCCATCAACCTCATGGGCTGGAAAAGTTGAAGGTGCGATTACAGATGAAGCGACAAAAATGCCATTAGAGGGAGCGCTTATCAGTATTGAAGAGCTAAACCTGCAGCAGGAGTCGAGTCGTGATGGCCGCTTTTTTTTCCAAGAGGTACCCAAGGGACAATACACTTTAGTGGTGGAGTATTTGGGAGGAACCACTTACCGGTCGCAGATCCAAGTGGGTGAAGTCAGCCTGATCAATAAGCAAATAGAGCTTAAAGGCCAGGGCGTGGAGCATATTCAGGTTGTCGGCCAGCGAGGATCACTAAGTAAGTCGTTAAACCGTCAGCGTGCAGCAGATAACCTTGTGAGTGTGTTGAGCGCCGATGCCTTAGGAAACTTCCCTGACACCAATATTAGCGAAGCATTACAGCGTGTTCCTGGCGTATCTATCGAACGAGATCAGGGGGAAGGCCGTTTTGTACGCATCCGCGGAATGGCGCCGGACTATAACGCTGTATCGATGAATGGCACGCGCTTACCATCACCAGACAGTGACCGCCGCGCTGTGGCGCTGGATGTGGTGCCATCTGACTTGTTGCAATCGGTTGAGGTAACAAAAACCCTAGCGCCTGACATGGACGCCGACTCACTCGGTGGTGCCATCGAAGTTAAAAGCTTATCTGCGTTTGACCGTGATGATACCTACTTCAATGTCAGCGCAGAGGGCAGTTATGACCAGATGACTGAGAGTGTTAATCCAAAACTCGCGGGCAGTTATAGCGATATTTTTGAAGATGATATCGGCGTAGCCATTGCCGCGAGTTGGTATAACCGCGACTTTGGTTCTGACAATGTTGAAACCGGTGGTAAATGGAGCTTTGATGACCCTGCAGTGCTAGAAGAAGTTGAACAACGAGACTATCAGATTAATCGCGAACGTGTTGGACTTGGCGCTAACCTAGACTTTAGACCCAATGATGACAATGACCTGTTTATTCGAACGCTGTATAGCAGCTTTGTCGATACCGAAACCCGTAATGCCAATGAAATCAAATGGGACGATGGAGTCTTGCCTGATAGCCCTGCTCCTGCCGAAGCTACTCGTTCGTTAAAATCACGTGAAGAAGACCAATCAATAATCTCCATCGTGCTTGGCGGTGAGTCTCGGTTCGACACATGGACGCTGAACTACCAAACCAGTTGGAGCCGCGCTGAAGCGGATAAGCCGCGCTATATCGGTGGCGCCGACTTTGCGGGCGAGTTTGATGATGTTGCATATGAGGATGCAACAGTGCCAAAAATTTCAGCTGCAGATGCATTTTATAGTGCGGAGGAATACCAACTCGATAAAGTTGAAATTGCCGAGTCGAACACTGTTGATACCATGATATCAATCAAGTTTGATTTAAGTAAAACATGGCTGGTGGCAGACAAGCCCGTAGAGCTAAAGTTTGGGGCTAAGTACAGTGCTCGTGCTAAAGAAAACCGTGAGAATATATGGATCTTTAAGGACTTTGATGAACAGGGCATAAGCGATGAACAGCTATTATTAAGTCAATTTTCTGCAGCAGAACCTAATTATAACCTCGGTCGATTCGGCCCATCTATTGCCGCGGAACCGGTTTGGGATTTGGTCAATCGTATGGACAGCACTGCTGCCAAAGATGAGATTGAATCGCGGATCAATGATTTTGATATCGATGAAGATATTACCGCGGCCTATTTTATGGGGCACATTGATATTGATAGCTTGCGGGTGCTGGCAGGAGTGCGTTTTGAGCACACTGCAATGCAGTCACAAGGCTCAGGCTTTGATGAAAGTAAAGATGACTTCTTTGACATTAATACCGACCGCGACTATCAACACTGGCTTCCAGGATTGCACTTAAATTATAAGTGGAGTGATAAAACGGTGGTGCGCGCATCATGGACAAACACCATAGTACGTCCCACATTTGGCCAACTCGCGCCGGGCTTTTTAATTGAACAAGACGATGACGAGTTGGAAGCCAGTTTTGGTAATCCAGATTTAGAAGCGTTAGAAGCGATGAATTGGGATATCAGTATAGAGCACTATATGGGCGGCCTTGGTGTTATCTCTGCCAGTGGCTTTTACAAAGACATTACCCACTTTATCTACGAAGCCGATTTAGGGGGGTACGGTAAATACCAAGACTTTGATAAAGCCGATACCTATGTCAACGGTGATGATGCCGATATTTTAGGGCTTGAGTTAGCCTATGTGCAGGAATTTGGTTTTATGCCAGAGGGCTGGCGTGGTCTTATCTTTACCAGCAACCTAACGCTAAGTGATTCAACCGCGCATATCAGTTGGCAAGATGATGGCGTACAAGGGCGTGATATTCCACTTCCAAGTCAGTCAGAGCTTGCCGCCAATGCCTCTTTTGGTTATGAAAACCCCTATGTTAGTTTCCGTCTGTCAGCCGCTTATAAGTCAGAATATCTGCTTGAAGTGACCGAGCTAGACGATGCCGCCTTTGATATTTATCAAGAGGCACATACTCAATGGGACTTTGTCGCTAAAAGCTTTATCACCGAAGACATTACCGTTTATTTTAAAGCGATAAACATCTCCAATGAACCTTATTACGCTTATACCGGACAGAGCCGTTATAACGCCCAATACGAAGAGTATGGCCGTACATTCCAACTCGGTATTCAGTTCATCAACTACTAAGCTCAGAGGCTCACATGATTAATAACAAAAATATAATAGCGTTAGCCATAACAGCGCTTTTTAGTTGTCAGCTAGCAGCAAAAGATAATCCAGAACCGCGGCAGAGCAGAACGATTTTGCAAGGCCCTGTCGCGGCGAGCGAAATGGCAATATGGGAACAGCGAGCGCTGTTTTCCAGTGAACATTTAGGACTCGTATTGGCAGATAAACAGCAATTAAACGTTATTGTTCCAGGCCAATTTGAATATTTAGCCGTGCATGGCGATACCGCACTGACTTACGATACTCAAGTTGACCAAGTGCAGGGGATTAAGTTGAGCATGAACAATACCCAACGTTTGTCACTACTACCAAAACGTGCATTTCAAGTTGAGTGGCTTTGTCTGCAACCACGCCAAGCAGATAACAATCTTTATGGTTGGATAGGCGATGATGCAGGCCATAGTGAACAGTGGTTACTGTCTTCAAATGGGGTGTGGCAGCCACAATTAGTCCGCAGTTTAGCGGTATCAATGGGCGCTTTAAAATGCGCTGTCGATGATAATGAGCAATTGTATGTTCTCGAAAATCATCAAGGTTTATGGCGTTACCCCGCTGCCCCCCATATGGCAGAAGAGTCAGAGCTTGTGCTCTCAATGCCCGATAATGAGTTCTCGGGGTTAGCCGTTAAAGCGGGCCAGATCATTTTGATGGATGAAAGTGGGCGGATTTTTGATGGCGAGGGAGGTAAAATTGCTGCGCCTTTCAAAGAGCGGCAAGCACTTGAAAGCATGTATGTGGCAGATACGCAGCTTTGGGCCTATTCGGACGACAACGATCAATTCTATCAAGCGCAATGGCAGTCAAAAAACACTATCCAGTCTAGCACCGCAGCGCTGATAAAAGAGGTTCCCACTGCTGTTGAGAGTGATATTTCTGATCGTTCGGGCGATACCATGGATGACCCTGCTATATGGGTCCACCCCACCATGCCGGAAAAAAGCCGTGTACTCGGCACCAATAAGCGTTGGGGTTTATTGAGCTTTTCGATGCAAGGTGAACAGCTGCAAGCCATTGGTGCCGGACGGGTAAACAATGTTGATATAAGGCAGCAGGTATTATTGGGCGGCGAATATCGCGACATTGCCGTCGCCAGCAATCGTGACCGTAATAGCTTAAGTATCTTTAGTATTGATGCCCAAGGTTCATTAACTCAACTCCCTGAACAAACAACCGCGTTGACTGATATCTACGGCCTTTGTATGTATCAACCGAGTAAGGATGAGCTGTATGTCTTTGCCAATGAGAAGTCGGGAATGGTGAGCCAAATGGAACTCAAATGGCAAGATAATCACCTTAAGGCGACAGAGGTTAGGCAATTTAGGGTGCCAAGCCAACCAGAAGGTTGTGTTGTTGATGATGCCAATAAACAACTGTTCTTAGGTGAAGAGAGTGCCGGCATATGGGCATTTAACCTTGATGATGATTCTGTACATTTAAATGGTCAGATGATCATCAAAACAGGCGGCCTGCTGGTGGCCGATATCGAGGGGATATCGCTTTATCAAGCTGACGGCGAGACGGGTTATTTAGTGGTATCTAGCCAAGGTAATGACAGCTATTTGTTGTACAACAGCACCGCACCTTATGCCTACGTTGACCGCTTTAGAATTGGGATTAATGCCAGCTTAGGCCATGACGGTAGCGCAGAGACCGACGGACTTGATGTCACCTCTAGTGCGGTTGGTAAAGGGGCATGGTCGCAAGGGATGATGGTGGTGCAAGATGGCCGTAATCGCATGCCGGATCAGAATCAAAACTTTAAATGGGTACCTTGGAGCGAAATTAGCCACACATTGCAGTTAAACAAGGACGAGTGATAAAGCCAAATGAGCTGAAATTGTATATCCCATCGAAACGAAAACACTGAGTCTAAGCGAGGCTTAGTGTTTTCCTTCCTAATATAACCCCACTAAGAGTTAACACCCTCGATCATTAACTGACTAATACTGGCCGCTACGTTGTGGATTTTACTTGCAGACTTGTACTTTGAGGCATAACGTTAATATGTTAAAAATTTGAGCTTTAGCAAGTGCAATGTAATAAGGATGGTTAATGTGCGCGTACTCTTTTTTATCTTAATACTCGGTTCACTCTCGGCTTGTGACAGTAGTGAAAAACATGT
Organism: Shewanella sp. 125m-1; assembly: GCF_052977065.1. Lineage (NCBI taxonomy): Bacteria > Pseudomonadati > Pseudomonadota > Gammaproteobacteria > Alteromonadales > Shewanellaceae > Shewanella > Shewanella sp. 125m-1. The sequence continues at coordinate 24,923 of NZ_JBRILT010000033.1, read as the reverse complement.
CGCGCTAGGTAGTTTAGAGCGCGAACGCATCGCCCATACCGCCACTATCAACGAGGTTGTTGTTGGGTTGCCCGTCGCACAAGGGAGCGCGGTGCGCAAAGGTGAAGTGTTAGTCCAACTGGATGATACCTTTCAAAAATCACAGGTGTTAAAAGCGCAGGCTGATGTCGATCAAGCGATTGCTAACTACGATAAGCTACTTAAAGGTGCCCGTGAGGAGGAGATAGCAGCAGCGAGCGCTAATGTCGCTGGCGCTAAGGCAACGCTATTAGAAAGTGAAGCCAATTACCGCCGGATGCAAACCATGGTGAAGAATAACCTCGCCAGCAAGGCAAACCTTGATCGTGCTCTTGCTAGCCGTGATTCAGGTATCGCTAATCTAGAAAACGCTCAAGAGCAGTTACGAGAATTAACCTCCGGCACTAGAGAGGAGGACATTCGATTTGCTAAAGCTAACCTCGATGCGGCTAAAGCGATGTTGGCCGGGGAGAAAAAGCGTTTGGCCGATCTAACAATTAGAGCCACCCGCGATGGTATTTTGGATAACTTACCGTGGAACTTAGGTGAACGGGTCACTCAAGGTAGCCCATTAGCGATTCTATTGGCAGGTAAAGCGCCTTTTGCGCGAGTGTATATCCCTGAGCCATATCGAGTAAAAATTAAAGTTGACGATAATCTACTGGTTTATGTTGATGGCATTGATGAACCGATTATGGGGCATGTAAGGTGGGTTTCAAATGAGCCAGCATTTACACCTTATTACGCGCTTAACCAAGAAGAGCGCTCGCGGCTGATGTACCTTGCAGAGGTACAACTTCCTGATAGCTCGGCCTTATTACCCAGTGGTGTTCCTGCTCAGGTCGAGATGCCATGAGCATGTCGGTCATCAAAACGACTCAGCTGTGCCGTGACTTTGGTAGTTTAAAGGCGATTAAAAATCTTGATTTTGAGGTTGAAAAAGGCCAGATCTACGGCTTTCTAGGCCCCAATGGTTGCGGTAAGACCACGGCTATTCGCATGTTAACGGGCTTGTTATTACCGACCTCCGGTGAGATTGAAGTGCTAGGGCTGAAGTTGCCTCAAGATGCTGAAAAATTACGGTTAAAAATCGGCTATATGACCCAGAAATTTTCTCTATACGATGATCTAACTGTTAAAGAAAATCTGAAATTTATTGCCAAAATATACGGCCTATCCCGTCGTGAGCAAACCGAACGTATTCAAGAGTTGCTGCATACCTATGGCTTAAATGAAAAAGTCGATCAACTTGCTGGCAGCATGAGCGGCGGGCAAAAGCAGCGGTTGGGTTTAGCCGCTGCAACCATGCATAAACCGGAGTTACTGTTCCTCGATGAGCCGACCTCAGCAGTCGATCCTGAGAATCGGCGTGATTTTTGGGAGAAGCTGTTCGATCTGTGTGAACAGGGCACTACTATTTTGGTGTCGACTCACTATATGGACGAAGCTGAGCGCTGTCATAAGCTCGCGATCTTAGAAGCGGGCGTGAAACGCGCGGATGGCTCGCCCGACGAGCTGATGCACAATATGGGCGCACAGGTAGTAGAGGTTGAGTCGAGCGACTTGAGACAGTTAAAGCAAGTGCTAATGGCGCTTCCAGAGGTGATAAGCGCCGCGCAATTAGGCTCTAGATTAAGAGTCTTAGTTAAAGATAGCTGCAGTGACCCTATCGGTTTATTGTCTGAGCAGAGCTCACTTTCTTTAAGTGCTGTGAATATTGTCAGGCCTAGTCTTGAAGATGTATTTGTTACCTGTACGGGGCAGGGGCGCCAATGAAGACCCTGTATCGGTTACAGGCGATTGTGATGAAAGAGCTGACTCAGCTCAAACGCGACCGAATGACCTTTGGTATGGTGGTGATGATCCCACTTATTCAGTTGATGCTATTTGGTTACGCCATCAATACCAATATTCGCGATATCCCTGTTGGAGTGGTTGATCAAAGCCAAACCGCGTTAAGCCGTGTATTAATTCAAACCGTAAGAGCCACTCAGGTGGTGAAGTTTACTCAGCATTTTTATGATGCCAAGAGCGCTCATGCTGCAATCGCACGCGGTGAAGTACGCGCGGTATTGATGATCCCCAATGATGTTAGCCAACGTTTGGTACGTCACCGAACGGTAGGATTAGGCACGCCTCCTTCAAGCGATGAGGAAACCAGTCGCCCTGTGGCACAGTGGATCGTCGATGGCTCCGATACCATGGTTGCTGCGGCAATAAAGGGCTTGCGTGCCATGCCCTTAACCGAACTGCTTGGGCAGCCGGCCAATCGTACAACGCCCACCTTTGAGGTCGCGCTGTTTTATAACCCTGAGCAGCGCACTGCGGTGAATATTGTACCTGGACTGGTGGGGGTAATTCTAACGATGACCATGATTATGTTTACCTCTGCAGCCATTGTGCGTGAGCGTGAACGTGGCAACTTAGAGATGCTAATTACCACACCGATTCGTCCTATAGAGCTGATGTTGGGTAAAATCATTCCCTACATGTTTATTGGCATCTTGCAGGTCATTATTATTCTGGGGCTAGGTTACAGTATTTTTAATGTGCCAATGAATGGCAGCCTATTACAGCTAGCGAGTGCTACGTTACTGTTTATTATGGCAAGCTTAACCTTAGGCTTGGTCATCTCGACGATTGCTAAGAGTCAGCTGCAATCGATGCAGATGACCATTTTTGTGCTTCTGCCGTCGATTCTTTTATCCGGATTTATGTTCCCTTATGAGGGCATGCCTGTGGCGGCGCAGTATATTGCTGAAGCGCTGCCGGCGACCCACTTTATGCGACTTATTCGGGGCGTGGTACTGCGAGATGTTGAAATTATCGATATGACTTATGACGTGACTTGGTTGGCGATTTTTACCGTGATAGGGCTGATTATTGCATCGATGAGGTTTAAAAAGAATTTAGGCTAATAATAGCTTTAAGCTAAATATGTGTATGAATGGATATTTACCACCTATGCATATTAGCGGTTAATTTTCGCCTATGTGTGAATAAAGCGTGATTACTTATTTTAATGGCTAGTTTTAAGAGCTAGTTTTGAACGTGATTTTTGACTGTTAGTCTCGATAATGAGTTTATTGTTAGTTTTACAGTTGGCGGGGTAATTAATGTGAGAGACAGCTGTTTTTAAATATTAATTATGTTTTAGGCTAAAAATAGCAATTAAATACGAAAGGTAGCTTTTAATACAGAGGCTTTTAAAATTGAAATTTGAGGTGATATTTGCAGGAATAAGGAATGTCGCCGCGAGAGTCACCAGAGTATGAGTGGTAATGACATTCAGCACGGCGCTATGTTCAGTTGTAGCCAAGAATGTAGCTTGAGGTTTCATCCTCCTGTTCGTCTGAAGGAATGCTTTCTTCGACAAGCATCGCCTCGACAAGAGCGGAACCCTTTTCGTTGGTTTTAGAGTGAATAAATTCATTTTGAACATATTTGTTAAACAAGTGTTTTTCCATCATCAAATCCTCTGGGTTATTTAGCGCGTATCTCTATGTATAGTTTAAAAATAACAATTTGAAAGTTTTAATAAATAAATTATTGGGTATTGGTTAGAATTTAATTTTATATTTATATGACTAAGTTATTATTCAAATGATTGTTTAAATAATTGGATCAAGATGAGAACCTTATTAATTGTATTGTTAGCAGCGATATTAAGTGCCTGCTCAAGTGCTCCTCCTCAATCTGCCTCCTCGGGTAAAGCTCAGCAGCTATCGAGTGAAAAACAGATAAAAAACCAATTAATACAAATGCATCGAGAATGGAAAGGTGTGCCTTATCGCTTAGGTGGTATGAGTAAGAAGGGCATAGATTGCTCTGGATTTGTGGTGCAGACATATCAGAGCCGCTTTGGCGTGCAACTACCTAGAACCACAGAAAAGCAGAAAGATATCGGTAAAAGCGTCAGTAAGAGTCAGTTGCGTGTGGGGGATCTGGTTTTTTTCAAAACGGGCTGGAGTACACGCCATGTGGGGATTTATATAGGTGACTCGCAATTCTTACATGCGTCCACGAGTCAGGGAGTGATGCTCTCTAGTTTAAATAACAGTTACTGGAAGCAAAAATATTGGTTATCGAGAAGGCCGTGATCGATTATTCCAAAGCGCTAACCAGCATGAGCTAGCACTTTGGAAGCTTAGATCTAGCGCTTTAGAAGCGACGTCCCACAGAAAGTAGTAATTGATCCCAGTTTAAAAATCCGTATTCAATAAACACGTTCCACTCATCCTTAGGGCCAAAATCGTACACCATACTGAGCGACATATTGTGACTTTCAGAGCTGACTAGGTGGACGTCATAATCTATGTTAATCCCGCCAGGCCTGCCGAGTAACGGGACGTTGAAGTCGTAACTTCCACCAATTTTTTGGTTAATCATCTGGTAGTTGTAACCGACTAAGAAGGCGAGCTTATCGCCGCCGACATCGTATCTTTGCCCCATACGCACTGAGCCTATATAGGTTTGAATCGTGCTGTCGGTGGTGGTGGTCCAAGAGTTGGTAAAGGCGGCCACACCGGTAAAGATAAACGGATGCATACCCGGAATCACTTCGGCTTGCCCTGCCAGCACTGCACCTAAACCTAAGTTATAAGCCGTATATTCGATAGGGATAGGTAGCACCATATCGATGCCGCCATTACCTAAACCTTGGGCGTTGCTTAAGTCCGCCAGAATGTTTTTGTGCCCCTTGGTATAACCAGCAAGGCCATATACGTTAAGAAATGGCAGTACCCAGGCATCGGCTCTAAGCTGAATGCTTTCGTCTTCCCCGGTAATAATCACATCGTCAGCGGGGATCACAACATTGGCGTTGAGCTTGTTCAGCCAGCCGCTGCCTGCGAGGCCAAGGTTGAAGTTGTCTTTGGCGTCATAAGCAACTGACTGCTTGTTGTAGTAGATATTGAAGCCGACAGGGATGGGCAGTTCATAACCTAACTCACGAGCTTTATCGCCCCAGATAGGCAAATGGCTCCAGTGCGCGGGCTGCTGGCGTTCAATGTCTGTGGTGTCGCTGTTGGCCCACACATTAAAGGTGATGGCATTAAGTAGCATCACAATAACAAGATGTTTGTTCATTTTTATCAATCTCAGAAATCTATTTAAAAGGCTTCGGTAAAGGTAAGGTAGAAACCGCTGTCATCATCGCTAAAGCCGAGATCGACACGTACGTTCATCCTAGGTTGCAATTCATAGCGGTAGCCAAAGCCATAGCTATATAGCAGTTTTTCGTACAGCTGGGTGTCTGTTCCTGCAATGGAGCCTACGCCCGCCCAAAGGGTGGCGCCATGCGCTGACAGTTCGCCGTTGTCACGCAAGAAGGTGTGGCGATATTCAAGGGTGTGTTCGATAGCAGACTTATCGCGGTATCGCCCTTGGTAGAGGCCACGTAGCGAAGACTGTCCACCTAGAGATGGCAGATCATAGTAAGGCACATCGCCTTCACTCCACTGATAAGCATTGTAAAAAGCCAGCACTCGCCCTAACGCTACAGTGAGGTAATAGCGATGACCGAGTAAGATTTTTTGATATTGGTTATCGCTACCAAAGCCAGAGTTGTAGTTGATATATTCAACATTCAGGTACTGACCCTGCCAAGCGTTTACTGTGACATCACGGCTGTCATAATTGATTGAAAAACCCAAGCCTACCGACAAAGGCTTATCTTTGAATTGTTGAAAATTGTCATCAGCAATTGCTGTTGGCGGCAAGCTATTTTGGTCTGGCTCGAAGTAATTGACTCGCAGCGCCGGGCCAAAGTAAAAGCCGTAATCGCTCTTAAAGTCTAAGTTGGCATGATAGGTCAGTGAAGTTTTATTCAGTAGGGTATCGTCAGATGCTGATTGCTGTTTGCCTGCGTCATAACCCACTCCCCAGAAGTTTTCACTTTGGCTGGCCAATACAAATAGTCCGTTGTAGCGAATATCATCGTTATCAAAAAATAGGTTTTGTCTTGAGCGTAAGCTGTAGCCGAGGTCGCCATCGCCTTTATTGGCAATACCAAAAAGTGACACGCTTGAGCGCTGCAAGTCACTCTGTTCTCGCTCAGTTTTGAAGGAATACAGACCGCCGAGGGCGAGCATTAAGCCGTTTTCCGGTGTGAATGCGGGTCCACCTAAAACATCGAACATGGCTAAGCCGTTTTTAGCGATATGGCTACGCTTGGCATAATCAAGATCGGTTTGTGCTTTGTCGATTTCATCGCATGCTAGATCGTTTTGGCACTCATCAGCTTGATGGTTGAGGTCGTCCATGGCTTGTTCATAAGCTTGGCTGCGCTGCTCGGCTTCATCCTGACTGTGAAAAAATGGCAGTTCGCTATTTTTAGTCGGTAGATCTAGCTGGGTTTGAGTGGCATTGGCGAGATTGCAAAGAAGGATAGTTGCTAACGCTAGACTGGCGCGCAATAAGCCTTGTGTGGTGTTCAAATAGTGTCCCCTGACATGGTGTGAATTCAGCTGAATTCGAGTAGGCGCAAGAGTACGGTAGAATTTATCGAAAACAAGTATTACTCAGGGCGGAATATCAAAAAGATTGCGACCCATATCTCGTTTGCAGTAAATGGTTTTCATTGTGTTGCTATTGTGAGCGGACATGGGGTGTTGGAGGGTGAATAGCCAATAAATCATGACGTCGCAGTTTTTGCATTTAACCCAATATTTTTCGAGTTTAATTAGTTAACTTTGTGCTACTTTAACGCCAGACTATAGAGACGCTAACGTTCACGATAAACTAAGCCAAGTTTATCTAAGATCAGATTGAAGGAACAGAGAATGAGCAAAGCTAAAATCGGTATTGTTACGGTAAGTGATAGAGCCAGTGCGGGGATCTATGAAGATATCTCTGGTAAGGCAATTATCGATGTTCTTAACGAATACCTCACGTCTGAGTGGGAACCTGTTTATGAAGTGATCCCTGATGAACAAGATGTGATTTCAGCGACGCTGATTAAGATGGCTGATGAGCAAAACTGTAGCCTTATTGTCACCACTGGTGGCACAGGACCTGCTAAGCGCGATGTGACTCCTGAAGCGACTGAAGCTGTGTGTGATCGTATGATGCCTGGTTTTGGTGAGCTAATGCGCGCCGAGTCGCTTAAGTTTGTACCAACAGCCATTTTATCGCGTCAAACAGCAGGCCTACGTGGTGACTCGCTTATTGTTAACTTACCGGGTAAGCCAAAGTCGATTCGCGAGTGTTTGGATGCCGTGTTCCCAGCGATTCCATACTGCATCGACCTAATGGACGGTCCTTTCTTAGAGTGTGACGAGTCGGTTATTAAGCCGTTCAGACCTAAAGCTAAGTAAAGCAAGGCCACAGGTTAGTTGGAAGTAGGGCTAAGTGAGCGTGTTTCGATGCACGCCCCTACTATTCCAACTGCATTCTCATTACCCTCTCAACTATCTACACGCATATAGCATCCTTCTACTAATCACACAGATCTTTATTAATCATTCGTACTTGTAGAGCTATGACTTATCATGGTTTTTACATCTTTTCACAAACTTTTAGCTTCTTTGGCTGTTTTTTGGTCAGTCAGTTGAGTTTAGTTGCATTACTCTGGAGTTAATTTCGCCTGCGCGCGATAAATCATAAGGAGTTGTGAAGATGGGCGTGTTCGCTTCGTGGACTATTAAACGAAAATTGATGGCTGTAATGCTGGTCTTTGGGTTAACTGGTGCTGTAATTTTTACTGATGTGGTAGTCAGTACTGCAGAAGTTGAACAGCGATTTAATGAGTACGATCAAGCTGGAGTTAAGAGCCAAGAGTTCATCTTGTCTATTAATCGCGACATGAATTACGTCTCTCGCTTATCTCGTAGCATTATGCTCGGCGATGATTTCAATAAGAATTACAATTTGCTTGAAACCCGTATTCAAGATATCTACCGTCATTTTGAAAATCTAGAATCTTCATTAAGCAAAATGAGCAGCACTGAAGATAGGCAAGAGCTCAGTCAATTAGCTCAAAATTCTAAGCAAGCTACAGAGGCATTTCTTGAAGATGGTCGTGCACGTATGTTGGCATTGCAATCTGTTGAGCGCACACCAGAGCGATTACAAGTTGCTTGGCAAGAGTACCGTAAAGGGGCAAGTCCATTTGCGAATAAGGCCAGAACGACCTTTAAATCTTTAGCGGACTCAGTAGAAAATGCACGCAATCACATACAAAATGCCGCATTGACGTCTATGTCGAATATGCGATTGCAATTAATTGGTTTCACTCTAGGTTGTTTTGGTATTGCAGGGCTCATTCTGTTGTTTGTTTCGCGTGCTATTTTGCGTTCTATTGAAGATATGAAATTCTCTATTACGTCAATCGAGGCCGAGTCGGATCTTACTCGCCGAATTAAAATCACTTCCCAAGATGAACTCGGTCAACTATCTCGCTCTTTTAACTTAATGCTAGATAAGTTCCAAACGAGTTTACAAGGGGTGGCAGAGACCTCATCAGCGCTCGCTGAATCCTCTCAAGGTATGGCGGAGATAACTGCTGATGCAGCTAACTCGGTACAAACTCAGCGTGACGAACTAGAGATGGTAGCAACGGCCATGAATGAGATGACGGCAACCGTGGTTGAAGTGGCTAAAAATGCCAATGATGCTGCTGATGCCGCGGCGCAAACTGATGGCCAGTCTCAGGCGGGCTTAGCCGTTGTGAATAGTACGGTTGAGGCGATTGAGAGCTTAGCTGTGGGTATCGAGCGCGCATCGCAAGTGGTGAAAGATTTAGAGCATGATAGCCATCAAATCGGCTCTATTTTGGATGTGATTAAAGGCATTGCCGAGCAAACTAATTTGTTAGCGCTCAATGCTGCGATTGAGGCGGCGAGAGCGGGTGAGCAAGGGCGAGGCTTTGCGGTCGTTGCTGATGAAGTGAGAACCTTGGCGAGTCGTACTCAAGAGTCGACAGAAGAGATCCAGGTCATGATAGAGAAGCTACAAGGCGGTGCTAAGCTTGCAGCGAGTGCGATGTCCGATAGTCGTCAATATGTCGATGATAGCGTAAGTCATGCCCGCGGTGCGGGTGAGGCACTACAAAGTATCGTCAGTGCGATTGCGACCATTACCGATATGAATACTCAAATTGCCACAGCAGCCGAGGAGCAAAGTACGGTATCTGAAGAGATAAATACTAATATCGTTAATATCAGCCACGCGGCAGAGCAAACTGCCAATGGCACGAATATTAGCTCTCAGGAGAGTGAAAACTTAGCCCATATGGCTAAACGCCTGTCAGTGTTGGTACAAGAGTTTAAAATCTAACTGTCATCCAGTATCGGTCTCTCTTTTTTGAGGGGCCTACTGGCGTGGGTAGGTAAATGATTACCCGCACTGTCGATATTAGCCACCTTTACGGGCAATAATATAAGCGCTGTAGCCCGTTAGCAGCAGTAGGCTAGGGATTGCAATGAAGTGGGCAAACAAGTTCGGTTCGGTGCTGAAATTAAGCCAAAGCAACAAGCCCCAGCTTGGGAGTAAGTAGCTCAAGCTTAACACTTTATGACTAATCGGCTTATATTTGAGTGCTTTTTTGCTTGCTGACTTATATCTAGTTGCTCTATCACTTAGCATGTTATTGCTTTTGGTGGTGTCGTTTGACGAAACGGTAACTCGCTTGCTTAACATTCTACTCATTCTCTGATCCATATTCATATTGCTTTTCATAACAGCGCTCCTGCGACTACAGCTTTCAATAACTGTCAGTATAAAAACTAGATAAATCACTTTTAAGTGTCATTATTGACAGAATTAAGGTGATAAGTGACAGGCTGAAGGGTTATGAAACGAATAGTTGTATTAGCTGCCGATAATGCGGTGGCTGGTGGCATTCTTAGTTTTATGGATGTTTTCAGCTTTTGTAATACTTATTGGAAAGTGACTCATCCAGATGCTGATGAGGCATTGTTTGAGTGTGCGGTGATGTCGCCTGATGGTGAGCCAATAATAAGTGATTATAACGTAAAGCTTCCTGTCATAGCCCATGAGGATGCCGAGCATTATCTAAGTCATGCCGATGCCTTAGTTGTGGCTTCGGCAACGATCACTAACCGGCAACAGCTTACTGCCTACCTAACAGATTTTGAACCTCATATTGCAACCTTGAGAGACTTTTCTCATACAGGTAAACCTATTGGCGCTTACTGCTCAGGCACCTTGATGCTAGCAGCTTCAGGCTTGCTCGATGATAAGAGGGCGACATGTGTATGGTGGTTGGCTGAATTGTTTAAACGCAGCTTTCCTCGTGTGAAATTATGCAGTGAGCATGTAGTGCTTAATGATGGGCAGTTCTATACGGCGGGGGCAACCAGTGCCAATCTGAGCTTAGCTTTGCAGTTGATACAAAGGCTGGCTGGAGAGCAAATTGCGACTCAGATGGCCAAGGTTTTATTGATCGATCCTAACCGAACCTCTCAACAAGCTTTTATGACCCTTGATGCAGATCTACAGCATAAAGATGAGTTGGTTAATCGTATTCAAGACTGGATGCAGTTGCACCTTAATAAAAACTTATTACTTGATGAGATAGCTGACAAATTTGCCGTTGGTAAACGCACCTTGATTAGGCGGTTTAAAAAAGCTATTAATCAAACACCAGCCAGTTATATTCAACGGCTTAGGGTGGATGAAGCTAAACGATTATTAGAAACAACGGAGCTTGCGATTGAGCAGATAGTAGAGCAGGTTGGCTATGAGGATGTTAGCTCATTTAGAAAGCTATTTATTCAAACAACCAGTTTGTCGCCTAGGGCCTATCGGCAGAAATTCAATACTCATGACTGCTGCTAATGGTAATTGCTGGTCGCAATTGAATGAGCGTTAAGCTTATTCCATCAACACTATGAGTGTGTGAACCTGACTATATTTATGTTACCGGTTACAGTGAATTGATCGTCGACTTTAGATCATAGCTATTATCGGTGACGATTTTCTCAAGTACTTCTATTCGCTGTTCTAAATGCCTGTTTTGCTTACGCAGTAACTCAAGCTCATTATTGGTGATCTCTGAGCCAGTGATCTTACGAGACTTCAGGTAATACTTAAAGGCCTCACCTGCGGTGGCGATAGCAACGATAGCGACAATTAACACGATCATGGGTAGATCCATAGTGGTACTCCTTATTCAGTTATCTATAATCTTTTATTGAGCATTAGCTTTGAGCATTAGTTCGATTCGCATATTTATCAACGACTTTTCCTGTAACCGCCCACACCATTACCCCGCCCCATGCAATCAGTGAAAAGCCCGCAGGGATACAGGCGAGTAAAATAAGTTTGAAGTGTTTGCGGTTAAATACTAATGCCAGCATGGCGGGCAGAAACCAGATAGCGATGACTGCAACAGCAAGCATGGCCATAAAAGCATAGTTATCACTGGCTAAGATGTTGTCGATAAATTCCATTTTTATTTCCTTATTCCATAAGAGAGTTATCTAAATGAGTGCAACTATCGGAGGAGTGCTCCCTCCGATAGTTACGTATTGCTCGTTATAAACCAAATACAATCTTCTCGCTCTTGAGCGACTTTTGCATACCTACAGCAAGACCTAGGGCGATAGCCAAGGTTAGAGCGGATGACACTGCTAGCTGCATCATTGGGAGCTCGCGGCCTTTAATAAATTCAATCAAGGCTTGCAGTTGCCCAGATACCGGCAGCCACTGAATGGTCTCTGGCGCGATATTGTAGCTGGCAGCCATGGCTAACATCATCGGCACCATCAACACGATAGTGATATACGATTGAGCTTCTTTGAAGCTCTTTGCCATAAAAGAGACAAACAGCTGTAAACACGCTGCCATAATTGCCACAGGCAGTCCGACAATGATCATCATTACAATAAAGTTGCTGTTGAGGCTGACGGCAAACCCAAGTTCTTGCCAGGGCACAAAGGCATAAGCAAATTTGGATACAATGAGTGTGAGGACTAAGCCCACCATCGCAAAAATCGTCACCGCAATAATTTTGGCGATAACAATTTCCCAGGTAGAGACTGGGTGACTGAGTAGCAGTGCTAATGAATTACGTTCACGCTCTCCTGCACTGGTGTCGATAGCCAAATTCATGCCTGAGATAAATACCGCGTAGATCATGGTCATGGTGGCTAGGCCTAAGATCATGCCGGCCTTTGAATCTGGCGTGGCTTCATCTTCAACATTGAGCTTAATGGGTTGCATTACTCTAGGATCGATACCGCGGGCGATAAGGCGAAGGCTGCCCATTTCACCACTATATTCTTGTAAGCTCTTTTCTAATCGACGAATCGAGATCTGCAGTTTTTCATTTGACGCATCGGCAACCAGTGTTACCTCAGCGCTAAGCCCTTTGGCCATATTGGCTGCATAGTCATCACTGATGATGAGCTGAATGTCCTTAGTGTCTTCGTTATCACCTTGAGAGATCCCACGGCTCGATAGAAATTTAACCAGATCCGGTGCACCCTGTGCGTTGGTCATTTTTATATTAAGATCTTCAGGGCTAGTCAGCTGACCAATTAACAGAAAAAACATACCACACATAAGCAGCGGTGCGCCAATCGCGTAATAAAGCCCTGCCATTACCGAGCGTTTATCGCGAGCCGCGTCGATCAGCTCTTTGCGAACCATTGAAATAATTTTGTTACTCATTGAGAAATCCTTTTATCGCCAGTATTAAGCGGCTATGCCTTCATCAGTACCAATCAATTGAATAAAGGCATCTTCGAGCGAGTCCTTACCGGTTTGCTGGCACAATGCTTCTGGGCTACCAATGGCAACCACTCGGCCTTCGGCCATCACTATCACCTGGTCACAAAGTGCGGCGACTTCTTGCATCACATGGCTTGAAAACAGCACGCAATGGCCTTGGTTTTTTAGATCACGCAAGATGTCGCGCAGTACACGGGTACTCATAACATCAAGGCCACGAGTGGGTTCATCGAGAATGATATTGGTTGGCTGGTGGACAATGGCTTGTGCCAATGCCGTTTTCATCCGTTGGCCTTGAGAAAAACCTTTGCACTGTCTATCGGCGATATCAGCAAGGTGTAATCTATCGATAACCTTGCTGGTGGCTAGCTTTGCTTCTTTACGAGACAGGCCATTAAGTTCGGCAAAGTAGCTAATATATTCCCGCGGGGTTAAGCGCTCATACAAACCAAATGGGTCAGGGAATAAGCCTAATTGTTGCTTGGCAGCGACCGGTGATACCGCGATATCAATACCATCGATTTCGGCGTTACCATTATCAGGCTTTAAAAGGCCAAACACGGTGCGTAAACAGGTAGTTTTACCTGCGCCATTTGGGCCGAGTAGACCGGTAATTTGGCCATCTAACGCTGAAAAACTTAAATCATCCAGCGCCTGCACATCTCCGATGCGTTTTGATAAATTTGATACTTTGATCATGGTGGTTTCCTTACTTATTCAGGGCTGTTTGTTTGTCTATTTGTTCATCTTTTTGCTTAGTACTGTCACTAGGAATGGCTTCTACAGTGCTGGCATTGAGATAGAAGTTGCGGCGAATATCTTCCTGTAAGCACTCAGCATCTAGCTCTGCTACAGAGCCTTGCTCAACGAGCTCTGCAATAAGGTCATTACCACAAGACTGGTATGCCACGCCGTGTGTCGCATAAGGGGCGATAAAGTGTTTAGCATTGGTCAGTTTTTCCATGGCAAGTTCTCCCCAGCTCGGTGGCGTAGCGGGGTCTAACTCACCCGAGAGCAATAGGGTTGGGATATCACTGGCTATGGGGTCGCTAAAGCTGGCATCGACCGCAGGCATATTCCACACTGCGCAGGAGTCGGCAAAGGTTTTTAGCATCTCTTTACCAAAGTAGCTCTGGTTTGTTTTTTCGCGCAGTTCAGGCGTCAGGCGTTGCCAATCTTCGCCACATACCACAGAAGCATGCATGCCCATGGCGATACCCGCATTGTCTATGCCCATGGCATAGAGTCCTGTGATGGGTTGATAGTTACCCTTAGCCGCTTGATGAATCGCATGGGGCATGAGTGAGCGGGTGCTGGGATTGTAAAGCGCCATCCGCAACGCGCCTTTAAACTTACCGCGAGTGAGGGTCAGTTGGGTCATTTCACCGGTAAGAGGGTCGGGCACTTGGCTTATTTTTGGCGCTTGTGTTAGCTCAGCATCGACCTTTTCAAGATCGGCACTAAGCTCAGGGAATTGTGTATGACAAAGACTGTTGTTGGCGCAATCTTCGATAAGCAGATTGAATGCACGGGCAATGGCATCGCCAATAGCGAGCACACTTTGCTGCATTGGCACTACACCATCTAGGGTTACCGTTGCTAGGCTTGTCGGATAGTGATGCATATACAGCTGTGCCATACGCGTGCCGTAAGACACGCCGTATAGGTGCAGTTTTTGATAACCTAAGTGCTGTCTAACCGCTTCAAAATCTTTAAGTGCGCTAAGGCTGCCGTATTGAGTGACATCGGCATCAAGGCTATCTAGGCATTTTTGGGTTTCAACCCGGGTATCAAAATCACTTTCATTAACCGCCAGAGCACTTTCAAAGCCATCGCCAATACATTGCAGTGGGCTCGACTGACCAGTGCCGCGCTGGTCGATAAGGATGACATCTTCGGTTTGGCGTACCTTGGTCAGCATGCGATCGAAACCGCGGGCATTTTCGATGGCTGATTGCCCTGGCCCGCCAGCGATTGCGAGCAAGGCTTGGTTCTTGCTACCAGGCTTGATGGCTGGCATCACCACGTAATGAATTTGGATCTGTTTGCCATCTGGCTTGGCGTAATTCTCAGGAACCGAGATAGAGCCGCATTGCATCTGCTCCGATAATCCGTCGACATAGCAAGCTTGTTGATTGTTAGGTTTTAGTTGTGCAGTGTTGGCTGATGTGTCCGCTTGAGCTGAAGGAATGAGTAGTCCAGCACCGAGTAAGATAGCCGTAGCTAAAGGTTTTTTATGCCATAGCGCGGGGGCTACTCGAGCGCGAATTTGAGAGTACATTCCATGAAGCATGATACTGATTCCTTTTTGCAATTTAGCGTATCTAAATAAGAGCCTTGTTAATGTATCAATGTCTTTATGCAGTGGCTAACTACTTTTGTTCAGTTCAATGCTCTAACTGAACAAGTACGGGAGTTAATGGGCTACAAATCATGTAGACGCTTTGGTTTGCAAAACAACGGTTATGGCGGGGAGATCTACTGCGGTCATAATGTTAAAACAGCACTGATAATCGAGCGATCAACCAAGATGGTTAAAGTTTAATCTATTTGCTTGCGCTGGGAATAGCACAATATCGCTACAGGTGTTAATAAATTATTTTTGTTTTAATTTAGATGCTTAGCTTAAAAGACTTGCTGTTAAATAAAGGCCGCTCACATCGCAGGACGGTCTTTTTTTGTGTTTGAGTTAACAAAAATAGAGCAAAAACTCTTAGTGTTTAGAGCGTCTTCTAGTAGACTTGCCGAAAAGCGGAACACTTGTAAGCTAAAAGGTAGTTATTTTATGTCGCTCGAGCAATATCACGTAGTACGATTAATACAGCAACAGAGCCAATCACTTGGCGACGCTATTGCGCTCGAAGGATTCGAAACTGCAGCGCCTTGGCATCAAGTGAGTTGGACTCAATTCGATACCATCACCTCTAAAATTGCACGGGTGTTAATTCAGTTTGGTATTGAATCCCATGACCGCGCAGTTATTTTGTCGCAGAACTGCCCGCAGTGGACCTGTGCCGATTTGGGCTTACTCAAAGCCAAAGCTGTCGTTGTGCCTATCTACCCAACCAGCACAATGGAGCAAGCGGCTTACATTGTTAACGACGCAGCAGCAAAGCTGATTTTTGTGGGTGATGCGGCGCAGTATGCAATGGCATGTGAGCTAGCCGCCCAATGCGATAGCCTGACAAGTGTGGTGGTTTTCGACCAATCAGTTGAGTTACAAGATAAGCAAAACCATTTTTATTTGGATGAACTGCTTGCGCGTGAACTTGATGTGGCAGCAGACGCCGAACTTGAAAAGCGTTTGAACGACAAGAATTTAGATGATCTACTGACGTTAATCTACACCTCAGGCACAACGGGCGACCCTAAAGGCGTAATGCTTGATTACCGCAACATTGCCTCTATGGTGCGTCAGCATGACACATTATTACCTTTTACTCCTGGTGATGTGTCGTTAGCATTCTTACCGCTTAGCCATGTATTTGAGCGCGGTTGGAGCTTCTATGTATTGTGTCGTGGTGGCCGTAACGTATACCTGTCGAATCCAATGGCGGTAAAAGAGGCGATTGTTCAAGTTCGTCCGCACACATTATGTGTGGTGCCGCGCTTCTTAGAAAAAGTGTATAGCGCCGTACAAGATAAGGTGATTAAAGCACCTGAAATGCGCCAAAAAATGTTTACCTGGGCAATGTCTGTTGGTCATAAACAGTCTGAAGTGGGCCAAGGTCGCCATAAAGCATCGTTGGGCTTAAGCTTGCAATGGAAATTAGCCGATAAGCTGGTTTTCAGTAAGTTAAAGCAGGTGTTAGGTGGTCGTCTTAAGTTTATGCCTTGTGGCGGCGCAGCACTAGATCCAAACGTCAGTGCTTTCTTCCAAAGCATCGATGTACCTGTGCTATGTGGTTACGGCATGACAGAAACGACGGCAACGGCGACCTGTAATACCTTGGCTAACCGCGTTCCCGGTTCTAACGGCCAGGTACTGCCAGAAGTTGAGATTAAACTCGGTAAAGATAACGAAATTTTAGTACGCGGCGACACTGTGATGCGTGGTTACTACAACCGTCCAGAAGAAACAGCCGAAACATTTGAAGATGGCTGGTTGAAAACTGGTGATGCGGGTCGTATCGATGAAAACGGTAACTTGTTTATCACTGACCGCATTAAAGAGCTCATGAAAACTTCAAACGGTAAGTATATTGCGCCGCAACGTGTTGAAGGCAAAGTAGGTTGTTGCCCATTCATCGAGCAGGTAGCGATTGTTGCCGATGCGCGCAACTACGTAACCGCGTTAATTGTGCCAGCATTTGAGTCGTTAGAGGCTTGGGCAAAAGAGAAAGGCGTAAATTACGAGTCGCAGCTGGATCTATTGCGTCATAGTCACGTGGTTGAGCATTTTGAGCAGCGTCTTAAGACATTACAAAGCGAGCTAGCTGGCTTTGAAAAGATTAAGAAGTTTACCTTGTTACCCGATGCATTCTCGATGGAAGCGGGCTTAATTACCCCTACCATGAAGCTACGTCGTAAAGTGATTTATCACAAATACGCACGTGAAATCGACAAGATGTACAGCCGTTAATACGGGCTTAAGTCATCGTCATTAAGTGAAAAGGCACGCATTAGTGTGCCTTTTTTATGTCTGGAACATTTATGCCAACACCCATGGACGGATAGTGTTGGTATTTATGTCTGGCCATAAATGTTGCATTCATTTATTGGCATTTCCACCTGCAAATCTTTAATTCCAGCGCAGTTAACCGCAATTGCGTTGCGGCCCTTTTAAGCCTGCTATTTATCGGTAGAATGGAGCCGATAAAACTCTAATAATGATCTCAGCAATAACAATAACAACAAGGAATACCAGCGTGCAAGAGACTGCATTTAGCCTGACACTACAACCAAGATTTTGTGAAACTGACGCCTTAGGGCATATCAACAATACCGTTATACCGGTGTGGTTTGAGGCGGCGCGTGAGCCTATTTTCAAAATTTTCAACCCAACACAAGATCTCACTAAGTGGAACTTGATTGTCGCGGGCTTTACCATCGGCTTTAATGCGCCAACCTACTTTGCCAGCGACGTAACGGTAAAAACCTGGGTGAGCCGTATCGGAAATAGCAGTTTTGAGTTAACCCAAAGCTGTTGGCAGAACGGCAAAAAGACCGCGGAAGCGCAAACGACCATGGTGCATTACGACTATACGAGCGAGAAAAGCCAGCCTCTAAGTGCTGATATTCGAGAGCAGTTAGCGTTGCTGACAGGCGAGTAGTGTAATGAGTATGGGCTCGTGAAAATGAGCCTTGAGTTTGAGTACGTTGTTATTTTTTGCTCAAAAACTTCTGCACGTACCAGCAGCTCGCTTCAATTTCAAAACCTTGCGATTTGGCCCATCTTAGGCCATTACGCACCAGTTTTTCAGCTAAGCCTTTGCCACGCAGCTCCGGCGGCACGTAGGTGTTGTTGAAATTACAGCGGCGAGCCGGTGAGTCAGCGCTGCTATTATCAAACAGCTCATAAGCTAATACGGCTTGCGCCCCGTCTAGGTTAATAACGAATCGACTTTCATCTACTAGGTGAACGACTTCACTCATAAAGGCTCCCATCCATTTTTTACTGATACGTGCTTTAGTAACAGCGCTAGATACTAAAGTTAAACACTAAAATTTAAACACGAAAACTTAAATATTATGCTGCCTGTTCATAGGTTTTTAAGGCATCGATTAACTCTGGCGTGAGTTTGGCTTTTTGGCCTGTTTTAAAGTTAAACATCACCACCTGCGATGAGCCAAGTGTGGTGACGGCTTTTTGGCTCAGGCTATATACACTGTAGTGCATCATGAATCGGTCATCTTTAATATCACTAATGCTAACACCAACCGTTAAGGTATCAGGAAAGGTGACCGGACGCTTATAGCGCGCTTGGTTTTCGCTAATCACAGGGCCAACTGCTGTTGTTTGTAACTCTTCCAATAAGTTAATTTGATTGAAAAAGTCGATTCTAGCTGTCTCAAAATAGCGGAAATACACCACATTATTAACGTGTTGCAAGGCATCCATTTCGCCCCAAGCGACTACAATTTGGGTGTTGATGGGATATTGCTTAAGAAAATTATCCATAATGCTCTCTAGTTGATTCGTATCAATATTTAAACGGACGTTTAACTTTTGACCAGCATAACAGCATGTTTATCAGGCAACAAGGCAATGGATAATGCTAACTAGTATAAGTGGGGGTATATGCAAAGAATGACTAAATGGTTAGCAATCGCGTTACTGCTCAGCTTTGGGCAACTGAGTCAGGCGGCGGTAGTAAATCAATTTATTGAGGCTGAAACTCGACAAGAGCTTAGGGGATATCGATTGCTTAAAAGTATTGAGCCGCAGTTGCAACAGCTGTACTTAACTTTACCCATGCAGCACAAATTAACCGTGGTGTTTGGTTCGCAAGATGGACCATTGTTTGACCCTGAGACAATGCAAATAGAAATCCCTTATCACTTCGTCACTGAGGTGCTTAATCGCTTTACCAAAGATGAATATCAGCAAACGGGAGTAAGCCCAAAAACCGCCACTCAAGATGCTCTGCTCCATACATTAGGTCACGAGTATGGCCACGCCTATATTTACGCTAATGATGTAATCGTACTTGGGCGGGAAGAAGATGCGGTGGATACCTTGGCGACATTATTACTTATCAATGCTTTTGAACAGGGCGCAGAAATTGCGTTAAGTGCAGCTGACCTATTTGCGCTCGAAGATGAAGGCATTGATGAGCTGGCAGATGGTGATTTTAGTGATGAACATAGCCTAGATGCACAGCGATACCATGCAAGCGTATGCCTAATTTATGGTAGCAATCCTGAGAAATATGCAAGTCTGCTGGCAGGCTCTGAACAAGGCATAGAAAGAGCGGTGATGTGTGAAGAGGAGTACGCTCGTCAAAGTGATAACTGGGAGAGGTTAAAAAGCCGCTATTTAGCAAAATAATGCACTTGAAAGTCGGCAAATACTAAGCGTGTTTACTTATATACCCAAACGACTTGAACATGCTCATTTCAGAGGCCTTGCGCAAAGCCTTCTTCGATGGGGTTTAATGCACTTTCTGCTGCGTTATTGATCTTGCTAAGGGAACAACCATTAACTGCAATCAACGCCTTGCTTAAAGCGCATTAAATTCCCACTGAACCCTGCATCTTCAGGTGGCTTGGGTATAGTAATAGAAAATGTTGGTAAATTGTTGCCAAGCGTTTATGGTATACGCTTCTTGTGCAATTAATAATGAATGGGGCCAGTTTTTTTATGACGGCAACAAAAATAATAACAATGCCCGCAGCTTTTCAAATCATATTGTCTTCGGTTAAGGGATTCTACCAAAAGCGAATTTCAGGCTTAGGGCAAAAGCTATCAGTACTGACTTTCGCGCAATACCTATATGTGTTAGCGGGATTAATTGCTATTTTTGCGGACTCATTTAGTTGGGTTGCTGTGTTAACTGTGTTGGCGTTAACGATAGAGCTGTTACCTATTTTTGAGCGAATTTGGCATAGCTTAGTTGGTAAAGCAGTGCTGTTGCTGTTTTATGCCGTGGTGGCTAACTTTGCTTTGAGTTGGGCCGGCGGAGTCGTCAATGATGTGATTGGGGTGTCTGCCGCGCATGTTGCTTATACTCACAATTTAGCGATTTTGCTTTATATCCCAGTATGGTTTGTGTTTATCACCGCCCTGGTTATTCTCGCCGCGCAGTTGTTGGTACCTTTCTATTTAATGCTTGCTTTAATGCTCGCGCCATTAGGCATAAAACTGCCTAAGTTGACCCAAAATGTGCATTTTCAAAAACTCACTTGGCTATTGCGTTTAATGTTGGCAACAGGCTTGCTTGCTCACCTTGTTTTATATGTATTGCCAGAGCTTGAAGCAGAGCAGTTACAACAAACTATTACTCGTGATATCACTGTTGGCTTGGTACCTACTGCGACCACTATAAGTGCCGAAGATGCAGAGCTAAAGGGTATGACAGATGAGTATTTGCAGACACGTTATGAGTACCAAGCATTTGTGCGACAGATGATTGCACTCTTTGCATTTGAGTTTGAAGCTGACAGTAAATCTAGGTGTCAAAAGGATGTTGATTCAAGAGTGGTTGAGCTAAACGATTATGAGATCATGGAGGTTTATCGAGATAAGGCGCAACTGGATGGCTTTAGGTTTGAAGTGAAAAAGTGTATTTCACCCGCCTTTCCAGTGGTAAGTTGACCATAAAAAGTAACAAAAAAGGGCCATAAAGGCCCTTTTTTAATGTGCTCTAGTTTAGTCGATTTTCAGTTCGCTAAAGCTAGTAATGGTTCTAAAGTCACCAGTGCGTTGGCTATCATCACGTACCATCTGCACGACTTTTAAGCCTGCTTCACTAGCGGCTTTTAGCTCTTCAAGCACGTCAGATACAAACAAAATCTGCTTCGGGCTTAGGCTAATCGTGTTGACGATATTGCAATACGCTTGCTTGAAGCGCTTGTTACCTGTGCGTGTGTCGAAGTGACCGTTAAACTTATCGTTTAGATCGCCCGCATCGCTGTGGCTAAACAGTAGTTTTTGCGCTTCAACCGAGCCAGAAGAGAAGCTATAAATACGTAAACCTTGTTGCTTGTAGCCATCTAATGCTTCGATAAAATCAGGGAAGATGTGCCCTTTAAACTCACCATTGGCGTAGCCTTGTTTCCAGATCAAACCTTGCAGGGTTTTCAGTGGTGTGGCTTTACGATCTTCTTCAATCCACTGTAATAAAATTTCGGTCACACGAGCAAGGCTTGCATCAGGCTCCAGTGCGATATCTTGCACATCGCAAATGCAGTTATCTACGAGTACATTATGTTGATTCTGTTCCAGAAAAGCGGGTAAGGCCTTAGCTGAATAAGGAAATAGTATATCCTCAATAAAGTTAAGGTCGGTAGTCGTACCGGCTGTATCTACGACGATGGCTCTGATACCCATAATGTTTGGTTACTCCGCAATGTGGATTACTGTAGTCGAGATCGATTTAGTGCTCAGATCCTAAGCTGAATTAGCTCGGCTGGCTAGTGTAATCGGCGCTCACCCTGTACTAAATTTACAGTTTTTTCTGATTGTTGGCGACTAATATCTAATATTGACTAACCAAGCTGAGTTATTCATTAAAACACTCGCAGCGGTTATTTTGATTGCTCGTGGTTCATTTTGTCTAAACCCTGAGTCGTAGTTGTTTATTAAGTAATCTACTGTTAACTTGGTCAGTTATTTAACGATTTGCTTAACTACTTAGCTAGCTAGCTAGCGAGTGGCGGCAACGGCGCTAATTTAAATGGCTAGATCTAGATAGCTAGCTTTAAATGAGTAAACTTCAAGGATCGAAAATGACCAGAATATTTTTTATCGCGTGCTTATTCGTGCCACTCTTCAGTGCTAATGTAAGCGCCACACATAGCGTGGTAGAGCCATTAACAGTAACTTCAGAGCTAATCGAACCCGCAGAGTTTACTGTGACGTTACCGCCCAGTTATGGCACCAAACCAGATAAAGAATATATCGTGCTAGTTGATTTTCATCCACGAAGCCAAGCCTTGCTCGCGGGCATGCATGACTGGATGAGCCATAACGGTGATTGGCCCTGGTTAGAGACGATAATCGTCACGGCGCCTGATGGCCATCAAGGCTTAGGCGAACTAAAAAGCGCAGCGATTGAAGAACGCGGTAATCAACAGTTACTCGATTACCTCGAACAAAACCTACTGCCCGCTATCGACAAGCAATACCGCACTAATGGTTTTCGCATTTTAAATGGCTTTACCGGTAATGCAGGGCTGGGATTATATACCTTAATCAATCGCCCCAGCTTGTTTAATGCCTACTTTGTAGCAAGCCCTGTGCTAAGTAAAGATTTTGCCTATGTCATTAAAGATGCGCCGAAAAAGCTTGCTGATATGCAAGGTAATCCTCGATTTTTGTTTATGACGACTAATGACAGCAAACATGATCAACAGCAGCTTGCTGCATTTGCAGAAATGGAAGCCATTCTTGAAGCCAACGCCAATGATACTTTGGATTACCGCATTAAGCGTTTTGATGGCAGTTACTATATGACTCAGCCTGTGCTGGCAGCCGCTTATGCGATTGAAGCCTTGTTTGATGACTATCATCAAGTATTGACGGCAGATTCAGAGATTTCTAAGCAAGGTCCACAAGCTATTGTGGCGCATTACCAGTTTTTATCTGAGCAAAAATACGGTTTTAAAGTGCCAGCGACTCGCTCATTGATTAAGCTGGGTGATTCTTACCTTGAAACAGAACCGACTAAGGCGATTGAAGTATATAAAGTGGCAATCACTGATGATCCTAAAACGGTTTCCGCCTATGACGCTGTTGCTGGCGCTTATGCAAAGCTCGGGGATTTTGAGCAAGCGATAAAATATCAAGGATTAGCGCTAGATAAAACTAACCACTCTTTTTATAAAAAGAAGTATTCGGAAAAGCTGGCTATGTATAAGCAGCAGAGCAAGCTCTAACTCCTAACGCTTAAATTTCTAACCTTTAAGCCCCGAGCCTTTATGGCAACTTAAACGCTAGCCTTTTGGTTAGCGTTTTACGTTTTTTAAGCGCAGTTAAAGGTACTTTTTCTGCTTGCTACTGACTTTTTTCAAGTAGTTACGCGTTTCTTGGCGGTTATGGCGGTTAGTCAAAAACCAATAAAATTCGCTGACCGTCATCTTATTAATCCGCGCTAAGGCCTTGGTGCGATTCCCCCTAGAGTCGAGACTCTTCCACAGATTACCCGCACCGCCGTTATAACTGGAGATCACCGCGTACTCACGTTTCTTAGGATGGGTAATCCCCTTAAGGTAGCGGCTTGAGAGTATCTTTAAGTAGCCAGTGCCCACCTCGATATTTTTGGATGGATCATAAAGGTAAGCCGATGACGGCGTATGTTTATAGCCTTGGATTAAGCTGAAATAGTCACGACCTGCGGTATTGGCTTTAATCTGCATCAGGCCAAGTGCATTCGAGCGTGAACGTGCTAGTGGATTAAACGAGCTTTCGGTCTCAATAATCGCCATAATTAAATCTGTGCTAATGCCGTGTTTACGGCTCGCACTGCGGGCATAGTTGATGTACTTGTTACCGGCGATGGTGGTGTGTTCTTTCACCATGTGAATCGCGACTCTAAAGCGCGAGTTAACCCGTTTACTTTTAGCGACTAGGTGGTCGGCGTAACGCGATGCCCGCCATTGAAACTCAATCGCTTTACCTTCTTGGTCGAGTACTTGCCCCCAAAAGAAGGGCTTTTTCTTTTTACCTATTAAACCAAAGTCTTGTGCGGTTTTAGCATCGATAACCTTAGGGTCTATTTGGGTCAGCAGCACCTGTACCACAGCTTCTTTTAGCTGCGCTTTACTGCTGGTTTCGACCAAGATTAAACCACGTTTAAAGTCGACGTAGGTTGAGGCTTGTTCGCTCTCATTAAACACCAAAACAGACGGTACGATTGGCCGCGAGTTAGCATCTTGCCCCTGATACTCCTGTAGCAATGCCGCGACATCGGCATCGTAGTCGCTCAAGTCTAATTTGCTACTGTTAGCGCTAGCGTGATTCGCTATGGCGATAGCGATTACGCTGAACACGAGTATAAGTAGCTGTGATAGGTATTTAGACATTTATCAGTGGGTTAGGTTTTTGTGGGGTGATTATACAATGGTAATTGCTCAGGCGTTAGCTGATGGCTAACTTTTCATTTTTAATCATCAAACTTCGTTTGATAAATCTATCAGGCTACGCCTGAACTCTATAGTTAGACTTCGTCTAACAACCAAAGTCGTGGGATTCCATCCCATATTTACGGCTAATCAAGCTGTGCTTGATAAAGGTCGTGAGCTTCCAGCTCACACACGGCCAAAAGGGGGACAACAGCAATCCCCTCTTGGATCACCCCTGCCGCCCTGACGAAGTTGTTGATCCTGATGTGGTCAACTAAAACTGTACACCAACAGGGGATGCGTATTTACGCAGCCATTTCGGCCGCTGTTGGTGTCATGTAATTATTATAACTATGACCCCGTTTTGTATTGTAGTGCTTCAAGATATAGTTGATGCAGTCGAACTTAGCTTCCTTAAAACTGTTGTAGCCGTATTTAGGCATCCACTCTGTTTTAAAGCTCCTAAAAAAACGCTCTATTACCGC